>JAIYCN010000162.1 GCA_027487995.1 Rubrivivax sp.
CGACGTCCATGAACACGTACATCGGGTCGGCAAAGTAGGAGTAGGTGCACTCCCGCTTGTCGAGGATGATCTGGTCCATCTTGTCGTCGGCCTTGAAGACGACTTCCGCCCCGCTGCCGTTGAGCAGGTTCTTCATCTTCATGCGCACGGTGGCTGCACCACGGCCTCCGCGGCTGTATTCGGTCTTGAGCACGACCATCGGGTCCTTGCCCTGCATGATGACGTTGCCGGCGCGGATTTCTTGAGCGAGTTTCATGGTGGGAGCGGTTCTGGGTCCGGATTTCGGTTAACCCTTCATTCTAGCCGGAACCCCGATGGGCCGCCACGAAGGCCAGGAGCGAGTTGGCCAGTGGGGGCCGCTGCGCCAGATGGGCAGCGGCCCGCCGCGTGCCTTCGGACCATGCCGGCAGCGCGGCCCAGGGCCATTCGGTCTGCAGGGGCCAATCGGCCAGACCATTCCAGGCCCGCCACCAGGGCTCGATCGCGGCCAGGGGGACATCACTGGGCTGCACCCACCCCTGCATGGCACGCCAGAACGCCTGCAGTTTGTGCGCGTGAACGCCGTCGTCCTGCGGGTAGAGCTGCCAAATGAAGGGCACCCCTGCCCACAGCGCCCGTGTGAGCGAGTCTTCGCCGCGCACGAAATTCAGGTCGCAGGACCAGAGAAGGTGGTCGAAGTCCTCGCTGCTGAGCCATGGCAGTTCGGTGAGGGTCAAGGCGGCGGCAGCCGCCGGCCTTTCCCGCATCCAAGCCTGGGCACGGGCCTGCAGCGGGCCGTGCGTGAGCAGGATGTCGGTCGGCTCACCACTGCTTGCCAAGCTTTGCAGCAGCGCCTCCAGAGGCGCCTGGGGGTAGGCGAAGATGCTTAGCAGTCGAGCGTCCCGGCGCTGCACGCCCAACTTGTGCAGCCATGCCTTGCCATCGAACTGCGAGCGGCGCTGGAGCAGATCGGCCTCCCGCAAGAGGCCGCCTGTTCCTTCCCCAAACCCCGGATAGAAGAACCACTTGCGCAGCCCTTGGCCGGGGCCTGACATCTGTGGCGACGGTAGGCCGTGGCTGCGCAGCACGTAGTCCTCGGCGCTCAGGTATTCCAGGTTGATCCACACCGGCGCATCCGCGCCACGCGCGGCCATTCCAGCCATCCCGGCCACGAAGGACGCTGGTGGGTCGCAGCCAAAGGCTTCGACGATCACATCGCCGGGTTCAGCTTCGTACACATTGCCGCACGAGGTTGCGTCGGCCCAATGTCGCCACACCACGCCCGCAGCGCAGTCTTCTCGGGCGGGCCACGAGCCCCATTCAGCCTGCGGCAGGCCCGGCGCCATCCGCGCCACCAAGGCAGCGTCATCCACCCACAGGCGCACCGCTTGGCCCAGGGACGCCAAATGCAGCGCCAATCGCCGGCATACCCCCAGGTCTCCGTAGTTGTCGACCACGCGGCAGAAGAGGTCCCATCGCAGCAGGCCACCGGCATGGCGTGTGCGGCCTGAGACCGATGCGGTGGGGGAGGGCATGGGCGGATTATCCGGAGCACCGGAGGGCCAGACCTGCCCATGCACAATCCGGCCCACGCCCGACGGCCGCGACATGGGCCCATGAACTGTGCCGGGTGAAGCCGTTTGCCGTGACCACCGAATCTTCGTCCCCAGCCGAGCCTGTGCCGCCCACTGACGCGGCGCGCCAGCATCTCTTGGCCGAGGTGGCCGCGTTGCCTTCGCTGCCCGGCGTGTACCGCTACTTCGACGCGCAGGGTCAGGTGCTTTATGTGGGCAAGGCCCGCAGCCTGAAGAAGCGCGTGGCCAGCTACTTCCAGAAGGACCACGGCGGTACGCGCATCGGCCATATGGTCAGCCGCATCGCGCGAATGGAAACCACCGTCGTGCGCAGCGAGGCCGAAGCCCTGCTGCTGGAGAACAACCTCATCAAAACGTTGAACCCCAAGTTCAACATCCTGTTTCGAGACGACAAGAGTTACCCCTACCTGCGATTGGTGACCGGGCCCTATCCGCGCATGGACTACTACCGCGGTGCGGTGGACCGGCGCCATCGCTATTTCGGCCCCTATCCCAGCGCCTGGGCGGTCAAGGAGACCATTCAACTCATCCAGAAGGTGTTCCGCCTGCGCACCTGCGAGGACTCGGTGTTCGCCAACCGCAGCCGGCCCTGCCTGCTGCACCAGATCAAGCGCTGCTCGGGGCCGTGCGTGGGACTGGTGAGTGAGGCCGACTATGCGCGGGACGTAGCCGACACCGAACGCTTCCTCTTGGGTCAGGCCCAGCATGTGATCGAGGAATTGCAATCGCGCATGATGACCCACGCCGATGCGCTGCAGTTCGAGCAGGCCGCTGAGTTGAGGAACCAGATCACCGCTCTCTCACGCGTGCTGCATCAGCAATCGGTGGAGGCCAGCAGCCTGTCATCGCTGGAACAGGACGTGGACATCCTGGCGGTGAAGGTGCAGGGTGGGCGCGCCTGTGTGAATTTGGCGATGGTGCGCGGTGGCCGTCATTTGGGCGACCGCCCCTACTTCCCGGCCCATGTGGAAGACGGCGCGGCCTTGGCCGCCTCGATGGAGGCAGCGGGCGATGATGCGTCCACCGCGGTGGCGCCCGCTTCGGTGGACCTGATCGAAACCCGCGTGCTGGAGGCCTTCATCGGCCAGCACTACCTGGACCTGCCGGCCCCGCCGCAGCTCATCGTGAGTCACCCTGTGGACCGCGAACTGCTGGCCTTGTTGTCGGCCCATGTGGGCGTGAAATTGCACGCCACGCACCAGCCGCGCGAACAGCGCCGCATCTGGTTGGAAATGGCGCAGAAGAACGCGCAGATTGCATTGGCGCGCTTGCTGGCAGAAGAGGGTTCACAGCGCGAGCGCACGCGCGCCCTGGCTGAGGCGCTGGACTTGGCCGCTGAAGACCTGGACCGTCTGCGGGTGGAGTGCTTCGACATCAGCCACACCGCGGGTGAAGCGACCCAGGCCAGTTGCGTGGTGTTCGAGAACCACCAGATGCAAAGCGCCCAGTACCGCCGCTACAACATCGACGGCGTGACCGGCGGTGACGACTATGCGGCCATGCGCCAGGTGCTGCGCCGCCGGTATGCCAAGGTGGAAGAGTCGCGCATGCCGGACATCGTGCTCATCGACGGTGGCAAAGGCCAGGTGGGTGTGGCACGCGAAGTGTTCGGCGAACTGGGCCTGGACCTATCGCTCATCGTGGGCGTGGAGAAGGGCGAGGGCCGCAAGGTGGGCCTGGAGGAACTGGTGTTCGCCGATGGCCGCCCCAAGGTCTATCTGGGGGCGGACTCGGCGGCCTTGATGTTGGTGGCGCAGATTCGCGATGAAGCCCACCGTTTTGCCATCACCGGCATGCGCGCCAAGCGGGCGCAGACGCGCACCGGCGGCAGCCGCCTCGAGGACATTCCGGGTGTGGGGCCCAAGAAGCGGGCGCGTCTGCTTCAGCGCTTTGGTGGCGTGCGCGGCGTGGCCGGCGCCAGTGTGGAAGACTTGTGCAGTGTCGAGGGCATCTCCAGAACCTTGGCCGAGGAGATATACCGTGCCTTGCATTGAAGTGGCTCCCTTGACGAGGTGGCAACGCGCCAGTCGGTTGGCCATCACCGCGTCCATGGCAGGCCTCGTGGCGGCTTGCGCGCCATCGCGTCCTCCTTCAGCGCCACCAAGCCCGCCGCCGCCGGAGGTGATGCCTGCGCCGGCGCCTGCGCCCACCAAGCCTGCCCAGCCACTGGCGCGCGATTGGAAGGAGTATCACCGCTTGGCCGCCCAGCGACTGGTGATGGCCAACCCCGATCGCACCTTCATGGGCACCGTCTCCGATCCGCTCAAGGGCATTCCCATCCTGGAGGTGGAACTCAATGGCGATGGCAGCGTGCGGCAGATCAAGGTGCAGCGGCGCCCCCGGCCGGCGGATGCGCAGCACACCACTCAGTTGGCCATCGACGCGGTGCGCCGAGCGGCGCCGTTCCCACCGGTTTCGCACCTGCCCAAACCCTGGGCCTACACCGAAGTGTTCCTCTTCCAGGACGATGACCGGTTCAAGCCGCGAACCTTGGACGATTGAGGCCGGCTTTGCCGGTAGGATCCCCCCATGTTCCTGACGCTACCGACCATGCTGACCTGGCTGCGCATCGTGGCCATTCCGGTCATCATCATCGTGTTTGCAATGCCGTTGCCGGCTGAAACGCGCAACCTGGCAGCCACCATCCTGTTCGTGGCGGTGGCACTGACGGATTGGGCCGACGGCTATCTCGCGCGCAAGCTCGGCCAGACATCGGCGTTCGGTGCGTTTCTGGATCCGGTGGCCGACAAATTCCTGGTGTGCGCATGCCTGCTGGTGTTGGTGCAGATGGGCCGCGTGGACACCTTGGTGTCACTGGTCATCATCGGTCGGGAAATCGCCATATCGGCCTTGCGTGAATGGATGGCACAGATTGGCGCCTCGCGCAGCGTGGCGGTGCA
>JAIYCN010000341.1 GCA_027487995.1 Rubrivivax sp.
AAGAGCGAGATGGCCACGGGCTACTGCACCCTTTACGGCGACATGGCCGGCGGCTTTGCCGTCATCAAGGACGTGGCCAAGACCCTGGTGTGGCAACTCTGCGAATGGCGCAACCGCCAACCCGGGCCTGACGGTGTGGTTCGTGAAGTCATTCCCAACCGCATCATCACCCGGCCGCCCTCAGCCGAACTGCGGCCCAACCAGGTGGACCAGGACAGCCTGCCGCCCTACGAGGTGCTGGACGCCATCTTGGCTCGCTACATGGAAGAAGACCAGTCCCCCGATGAAATCGTTGCGCATGGCTTTGACGCCGCCACCGTCCAGCGCGTGGTGCGTCTGATCGGGCTCAACGAGTACAAGCGTCGCCAGGCCCCCATCGGCATCCGAATCACGCACCGCTCCTTTGGCAAGGATTGGCGTTATCCCATCACCTCGAAGTTCCGTGCTTAAATCATTCGGCCCGCGTTGAAGCAGAATCACACGCAGGCCCGCATCACCGAGACCTGGAGTTCCCCATGAAGCAGATCACCGCCGTCATCAAACCCTTCAAGCTCGAGGAGGTCCGCGAGGCCCTGGCCGATGTGGGTGTGTCGGGCTTGACGGTGACCGAGGTCAAGGGATTCGGTCGCCAGAAGGGCCACACGGAGCTCTATCGAGGCGCCGAGTACGTGGTGGACTTCCTGCCCAAGGTGAAGGTCGAAGTGGTCGTCAAGGACGATGACGTGGACCGCGTGGTGGAGTCCATCGTCGGGGCCGCCAAGACCGGCAAGATCGGAGATGGCAAGATCTTCGTGACGGCGGTCGAGCAGGTCATCCGCATCCGCACGGGCGAGCGGGACGAGTCGGCCATCTGATCAGGTCTGGCTGTAGTCCGAAGGCGCCGCACTGGCGCGCACGACGAGCGCACGGGTGCGCAGGGCGTCCATGAGGCGCGGCAGGTCGTCATCCACCAGCAAGGCTGCATGCTGTTCGGGGCTGAGAAAACCACGATCCAGGCCCACCCGCAGAAATTCAATGAGCGCGTCGTAGTAGCCTGCCACATTGAGCAGGCCTACCGGCTTGGCGTGGTACCCCAACTGTTGCCACGACCACATCTCGAAGATTTCCTCCATGGTGCCGATGCCGCCCGGCAAGGCCAGGAAGGCGTCTGACTTTTCGGCCATGAGCATCTTGCGCTCATGCATGTTCTGCACCACGTGCAGTTCCTGCACGCCCGCATGGCCCACCTCCCGCTTCATCAGGGCGTCGGGGATGACGCCCACCACCGAAGCGCCATGCTCCAGTGCGCCATCGGCCACCGCACCCATCAATCCCACGCGGCCACCGCCGTAGACCAGGCGGCCGCCACTCTGCGCAAGCAGCCGCCCGGTGGCCTCGGCCGTTTCGCGATAGGCGGCCAAGTCACCGAAGCGGGAGCCACAGTACACACACAGGGACCAGGGGGCCGCATTGGTGGTGGCGGGGGTCAAGGGGTTCATGGGGTTCAATCCAATCACGAAAAACGGGCCCAGAGCGCGGCCGCCCAAGTGCCCCCACAGAGCAGCAGGGCGAAGAGCACGGCCGCACTGCCCATGTCCTTGGCGCGTCCTGCCAGGGGGTGCATCTCGAGTGAGACGCGGTCCACGGCTGCTTCCAGGGCAGAGTTCAACATCTCAAGTGCCAGCACGAGCACCACGGTGGCGATGAGGAAGGCGCGCTCCAGCCAGTTCGTGCCCAACCATATCGCGGCCGGCAGCATGACGATCGACAGCAGCACTTCCTGCCGGAAGGCACTCTCGTGAGCCCACGCGGCCTGCAGGCCACGTGCTGAATACACCGCCGCATTGGCGATGCGCCGCAGGCCGCGCTTGCCCTTGAGCGGGTGCAGCAAATGCGGTGACTCGTTCATGCGTCAGCGGCTGCGGGATCCGAGCCCTTCTTCCGCTTGGCCGGCAAGGCAGGACGCCAGTCAATCAGGCGGGTGCCGCAGACGATGTCATGCCAGAACTGCCGCTGCGGATGCAGGCGGGCCAAGAGGGCATAGGCCACCACGCCGACGGTCATCAGGCCAAAAATCTGCGCGCTGCTGTCCAGACCAGCCAACCAGGAGGTGGCCAGCGCCGGGAAGAACCAGAGCCAGGACAGCAGGTAGCGGACCAAGGCGCGAAGCTGACTGACGGCACGGCCGTGCACGTCCACCAGACGCACATGCCAGGCCTTCATGGCCACGGTTTGCCCACCGCGTGACCAGAACCAGATGAAGTAGATCCCCAGCACCAGGAACAGAAATGCACGCAGGCCCCACTGACCCTGCAGCGCATGCCGTTGCTGGGTGATGGTGCTGTAAAAGTAGCCGGCGATCATCACCACGCCGAACAGGACGACGCCTTCATAGACGAAGGCCGCCATTCGGCGCCACAAACCAGGGGCCGGTGCGTTCGCGGGATGAATTGCGGGAGTCGGGGAGGTGGACGCGGGGCCGGGTTCCACGGTCTCGTTCGGGATGGGAGAAGTCACACACCGGATCTTACGGTGCGCGCCCCTTGGGCGGACTCATGGGACCGAAGCGCCCGTACGAGCTTACGGGGCTCCGGGTGCCGCGGGTGCTGTGGGTGCAGTCGGGGCGCCGGGTGTTGAGCCCTCCGTACCCGTGGG
>JAIYCN010000099.1 GCA_027487995.1 Rubrivivax sp.
ACCGCCACCGCCACCGCCACCGCCACCGCCACCGCCACCGCCACCGCCACCGCCACCGCCACCGCCAACGCCAGCGTCGGTGGCGCAGCCGCTCAAGCCCAGTCCCACAGACGCTGCCAAGAACGCGGCGCAGTACGCGGCGCGCACGGTCGATGCTGTGCGCCGGGTACCCATGTCCCTCAGGCCGCCTTAGCCGCCGCCACTTCCACCAGACAGTCGTAGAACGTGGGCGCGCGGCCCAAATCCGTCAGCCGCTGGTGCGTGACCTCGTTCACATTGGTGCCGCGCAGCCCCAGCTTACGCCACCAGATACCCAGGCCATTCACGACACCCGGCCGCGCACGCGTGCTCACCCGCAGGCGACAGTGGTAGCGGCCTCGGTCATTGAAGACACACACCGTCTGCCCGTCCTGCAACTGCCGCGGCTGCGCGTCGTCCGGGTGCATTTCAAGCAGGGGCTCGCCCTCGATGTCGCGCAGGCTGCGCACGTTCACAAAGGTGGAATTCAGGAAGTTGCGCGCCGGTGGCGAGATCATCGCCAGTGGATAGCGCTGTGCCAACTCTGGTGTCGAGACCGCACTCTCGTGGTTGGGGATGTAGTCGGGCACACCGTATGCCGCACAGGCCACACGCGCCTTTCCGCTGGGTGTGGGAAAGCCGCCTTGCGCGAAGGGCGCATCGGCCACACCCAGCGGCTGCCAACCCTGCTCACGCAAGGCAGTGAAGTCAATCCCCTTCACCGCGCCGCGCGCCAGGGCCTCATCGTCATCGAGGAAACAAGGATCGTCATAGCCCATGCGGCGCGCCAGGTCCCTGAAGATCTGCGCATTGCTGCGGGCCTGGCCGCGGGGGCGCAGCGCCGGTTCATTGATCACCACATCGGTGTGCCCGTAGCTGGTGTGCACGTCCCAGTGCTCCAGTTGCGTGGTGGCCGGCAACACGTAGTCCGCTTGGTCGGCGGTGTCAGTCAGGAAATGTTCCAGGACCACGGTGAACAGGTCTTCACGCTGAAAGCCCCGAACCACCTTGGAGGACTCGGGTGCCACGGCCACGGGGTTGCTGTTGTAGACCACCACGGCCTCCACCTTCGGCCCGAAGCCCTCGCTGGACTCGCGCAGCAAATCGTCACCGATGGTGCTCATGTTGATCGTGCGCACCGGCCTGCCGGCCATCAGGTCTGGCCGCTGCAACCAGGCATCTGCCCGCACCGGCGCAAACCAGCCGCTGCTGGACAAGAGCAAGCCGCCCCCCGGATGACGCCACGCACCAATCAGGCAGGGCAACAGTGCCGCCAGGCGCACCGCGTTGCCACCCCCATGCACGCGCTGCATGCCGTAGTTCAGGCGGATGGCCGCCGGTGCAGCCCCAGTCCCATGACGCGCCGCGCCGTAGTCATGCGCAAGTTCACGCAGGTCCTCAAGCGCCACGCCACATTCGGCTGCCGCCTTCTCCAGCGTCCAGGGCATGGCTTTCTGGAGCAGCACCTCAAAACCCTCAAGGTGATCACGGATGTAGTCGTGGTCCAGTTCATCGCGCACGATCAGTTCGCGCGCAATGGCCAATGCCAGCGCTCCATCCGTTCCAGGCTTGATGGCCAGATGCCGGTGGCACTTGTCGGCGGTTTCGGTGCGCCGCGGGTCGATGCACCACAGCTTGGCCCCGTTGCGCTTGGCCTGCTGAACAAAAGTCCAGAAGTGCAGGTTGGACGCAATCGAGTTGCTGCCCCAGATGATGATGAGCTTGCTCTGGGCGAAGTGTTCGGTTCGCATGCCCACCTTGCCGCCATAGGCCGCCATCAGGCCGGCCGCACCCGCGCTGGCGCAGATGGTGCGGTCCAGCAGCGAGGCCCCCAGCCGGTGGAAGAAGCGCGCGGCCATGCTCTCGCCCTGCACCAGCCCCATGGTGCCGGCATAGCTGTAGGGCAGGATGGCCCGCGGGTCCCGCGCAGCGATGGCTTTCAAGCGGGCGGCGATGTCGTCCAGCGCCTCGTCCCAACTCACGGGCTCGAAACGACCCTCGCCCTTCTTGCCCACCCGCCGCAGCGGTTGCAGCACACGGTCCGGGTGTTCGACCCGCTCGGCATAGCGCGACACCTTGGTGCACAGGGCCCCGTGCGTCATCGGATGGTTCGGGTCGCCCTGCAGTTTGAGCACCTGGTCGTCCTGCACCGTCACGCGGATGGCGCAGGTGTCCGGGCAATCGTGTGGGCAGGCAGCCCTGATCGTACGGGTTGGCGTGTCGGCAGCGGCGGTGGTGTCGGCTTCACTCATGCCGGAATGATGTCACAGCAGCCTTTGAGCCATCGGCTTAAACTGAAACCAACGGAGAACCGCATGAAGCTCATCGAATCCATCCTGGCCGACGTGCCGGCCATTACCGCCATCCGACGCGACATCCACGCCCACCCGGAACTCTGCTTCCAGGAGGAACGCACTTCCGAGGTGGTTGCCAAGGCCCTTGAATCCTGGGGTATCGAAGTTCACCGCGGCTTGGGCACCACCGGCGTGGTGGGCACGATCCGAAACGGCAGCAGTTCGCGCAGCATCGGTTTGCGGGCCGACATGGACGCCCTGCCCATGACCGAGCACAACCGCTTTCCGCATGCCAGCGTGCACGTGGGCAAGATGCACGCCTGCGGACACGACGGCCACACCGCCATGCTGCTGGCCGCGGCAAAGCACCTCTCGCGCCACCGCAACTTCGACGGCACGGTGCACTTCGTGTTCCAGCCCGCTGAAGAGGGCGGCGGCGGCGCGCGCGAGATGATCAAGGAAGGCCTGTTCGAGAAGTTCCCCATGCAGGCCATGTTCGGCATGCACAACTGGCCGGGCATGAAGGCCGGTCAATTCGCCGTGTGCGACGGCCCCATGATGGCCTCGAGCAACGAGTTCCACATCAAGATCATCGGCAAGGGCTCGCATGCGGCCCTGCCCCACAACGGCATCGACCCGGTGCCCGTGGCCTGCCAGATGGTGCAGGCCTTCCAGACCATCATCACGCGCAACAAGCGTCCGATCGATGCCGCCGTGATTTCGGTGACGATGATCCACGCCGGTGAGGCCACCAACGTGGTGCCCGACCACTGCGTGGTGCAGGGAACAGTGCGCACCTTCACCATCGAAATGCTCGACATGATCGAGCGCCGCATGAACGAGATCGCGCAGCACACCGCGGCGGCCTTCGGCGCTACTGTGGAATTCCAGTTCAAGCGCAACTATCCGCCCACCATCAACCACAAGGCCGAGGTCGCCCTCCTGCGCGAGGTGATGAGGGACGTGGTGGGTGAAGAGAACACCCTGGTGTTCGAACCCACGATGGGGGCCGAGGACTTCAGCTACTTCCTGCAGAAGGTGCCAGGCTCCTACTTCGTCATCGGCAACGGCGACGGGGACCACCGCACGCCGGGCCACGGCATGGGGCCGTGCACGCTGCACAACCCCAACTACGACTTCAACGACGAACTGATCGGTCCGGGCGGCTCCCTGTGGGTGCGCCTGGTGGAGCGCTGGCTGGCGCCCCAGGGTTGAGCGTCAACGCAGCCGCGCCAGCAGGCCGGCTGTGGACGCGTCCAGACCGCTCACTTCACCGCTGTCCAGGCGAGGCAGCAACTGGTTGCACAAGGCCTTGCCCAGCTCAACGCCCCATTGGTCGTAGGCGTTGATGCCCCACACGGCCGCACTCGTAAACACGCGGTGTTCGTACATCGCAATCAAGGCTCCCAGCGTTTTTGGGTCCAGACGCTCCAAGACCAGGGTGGTGCTGGGCCGGTTGCCCGCAAATGTCCTGTGACGGGCGATCACGTCAGGCGCCACATCGGGTGAGGCGGTCGGCGGTTTTTCAAGCGCAGCCTCGGCGGCCGACTTGCCCAGCATCAGCGCCTGACTCTGTGCCAGGCAATTGGCCAGCAGCTTGCGGTGCAGGCCCGGGATGGTGTGCGTGGGTTCCTTCACGGCGATGAATTCCACCGGAATCACATCCGTGCCCTGGTGCAGCATCTGGAAGTAAGCATGCTGGCCGTTGGTGCCGGGTTCACCCCACACCACCGGGCTGGTGGAGTACGGCAGCGGCTGCCCCTCGAGGTCCACCGACTTGCCGTTGGACTCCATCTCCAGTTGCTGCAGATAGGCCGGCAGACGGCGAAGGCCCTGATGATAGGGCGCCACGCTGCGGCTGCCGAACTGCATGAAGTTGCGGTACCAGACGTCGAGCAAGCCCAATTGCAGCGGCAGGTTGTCTTGCGGCGCGGCCTGTTGGAAATGCAGGTCCATCTCGTGTGCACCTTGCAGGAAGGCGCGGAAACCGTCGGCACCCAGGGCAATGGCAATCGGCAGACCAATCGCGCCCCACAAGGAATACCGACCCCCCACCCAGTCCCAAAACCCGAAGGTGGTGGTGATGCCGAAGGCCGCGGCGGCCTTCAGATTGGTGGTCACGCCCACGAAGTGCCGCGCCACATCGGTACCACCCTGGGCCAGGAACCACGCCTTCGCGGCCTCGGCATTGGCCAGGGTCTCCTGGGTGGTGAAGGTCTTCGATGCCACGATGAACAGGGTCGTGGCGGGGTTGAGCCGCCGCAGTACCGGCGCCAAGTCATGCCCATCCACATTGCTCACGAAGTGGAAGCGCAGGTCCGGGTGAATGTGGTCATCCAGTGCGGCAACGGCCATCTGCGGGCCCAGGTCGCTGCCACCGATCCCGATGTTCACCACATCCCGAATGCCGCTGCGCTGCACATCCCGCACGCCTTCGGCGAAGGCCAGCAGGCGGTCCAGCACAGCGTGCACCTCCTGCGTGTGCGGACCCTGCCCGCGCGGTGCTCGCAAGGCCGTGTGCAGCACCGCCCGCCCCTCGGTGGCATTGACCGGTGCACCAGCCAGCAGGGCGTCGCGCCGTGCTGCCACGCCGCACTGTTCGGCCAGTTGCAGCAACGTGGAGCGCACCGAATCGTCCCAGAGGTTCTTGCTCAGGTCCGCGAACACCCCAGGGGCCTGGAGGCTCAAGCGCTCAAAGCGCCCCAGGTCCGTGGCGAATGCCTCGCGCAGGTCAAAAGTCCGCGCAGGCCCAGAGGGCAGCTCGGCAAGAGCCGCCAGTGCTGCCCAAGCGGGTGTTCGATCACCGCGGACGAAGGCGGGCATCTGCTGATTCGAGTTCGCAGTCATAACCGGATTCACCGTCACCCCTTCCCGATCAACCCTGTTGTTGCGCCTGCACCAGCGCGTCCAGCTTGGCGGCATCCGCCGCGAATGCCCGGATGCCTTCGGCCAATTTCTCGGTCGCCATCGCGTCCGCATTCAGCGCATAGCGGAACGCCGCCTCATCGAAATGCACGCGGTCCAGCGTCAGGTCGCGCGCCTGCACTTCGCTCAGATGCACCGCCACAGGCTCATTCGACGACTGCAGCTGCGCCAGCAATTCTGGGCTGATGGTCAACAGGTCGCAGCCCGCCAGGGCCAGGATCTGCCCGACGTTGCGGAAGCTCGCACCCATCACCTCGGTGCGGATGCCAAAGCGCTTGTAGTAGCGGTAGATCTGCGCCACCGACTGGACGCCTGGGTCGTTCACACCCGCCATCGCAGCCTCGTTCCAGCCCGCACCTGCGTTCTTCTTGGCCCAGTCGTAGATGCGCCCCACGAAAGGAGAAATCAGCTGAACGCCCGCCTCCCCGCAGG
>JAIYCN010000077.1 GCA_027487995.1 Rubrivivax sp.
AGGCCGTCTGGCGTGGCCAGTTGCGCCAGCGCCGCGGCCGCGTCTTCCAGCGCCTGGCGCATGGAAGGCTCGCGCAGCAGCGTGACGTCGCCGCCGTGGCGCAGGTAGGCGTCGGCCCGGGGTTGCCCACCAGCCTCGCGTTGCACGTAACTTTCGCGGGCGGCGCGTGGCGCCAGGGCCAGTGCCCTTTCAGGGAAGTACTCGGCGTAGCGCTGGCCTTCGCGGTTCCAGATGCCCAGGATGATGGTGGGCAGTTGTGCAGACAACTCATGCGCCGCGCGGTGTGCGTTCCAGGCCTGGCGGTTCCAGGTGGTGCGGGCGTCGAAAAGCATTTGCCCGTCGTGCATGCACAGCACACGGTGGGGCTGCCCGGGCTGCAGGCCCGGTGGAATCCACACATCCACCGGCCGCGGCTGCACGTACCGAGAAGGCAGTGCCTCCCAGCGTTGGAGTTGGCCGAGGTCCACCATGGGCATGGGACGTGTCGCGGATACGCCGGTGTTGGCCCAGGCTGTCATGCAGCCCGCAGCCGCGAGCCAGGCGGACGTGCCGCCCAAGGCCCAACTGCACAGTTGGCGGCGTACGGGATCCGGCGCAGCCGGATGCGCCACCAACGGTAATTCAGAACGGAATATCGTCATCCATGTCCGCCAGGGACGGCTTGCCAGCCGGCGCCGGCTTGGCTGCACCGGCCGGCCTGGCAGCAGGTGCTTCACGGCGCGCGGGGGTGTAGCCCTCTTCGTCGCCCATGCCGCCGCCACCCATGCCACCGCCTTCGCGCCCGCCCAGCATCTGCATCTGCTCGGCCACGATTTCGGTGGTGTAGTTGTCCTTGCCTTCCTTGTCCTGCCACTTGCGGGTCTTCAGGCGGCCTTCCACATACACCGGGCGGCCCTTCTTCAGGTATTCACCGGCGATTTCGGCCAGGCGGTCGTAGAACACCACGCGGTGCCATTCGGTTTCCTCCACACGTTCGCCGCTGTCCTTGCTTTTCCAGTTGCGGGTGGTGGCGATGCTGACATTGCACACGGCCGAGCCGCTGGGCGTGTAGCGCAGTTCCGGGTCACGGCCCAGATTGCCGATGAGGATGACTTTGTTGATTGAGGCCATGAGCGTGCTCCGCGGTGCTGGTGTTGGGCAAGAAAGGGTTGCCGATGCGGTCCATTATGCCGAGCGGGTGCGCCGCCACCACCCCTCTGCAGTGGGATGCGAGGGGGTGTCGACCGCCCGGTAACATGCGGGTTTGCGTTTGCCCAGCATGTCCGCCCTGCCCGAAGATTCCGCCCTGAACCGTCTTCATACGCCGCTGGCGGTGCTGCACGAAGTTTTCGGCTACGGGGCCTTCCGCGGGCAGCAGGGTGCCATCGTGGACCATGTGTGCACGGGTGGCAACGCCCTGGTGCTCATGCCCACTGGCGGGGGGAAAAGCCTGTGCTACCAGGTGCCCGCCCTTGTGCGCCAACGCCGCGGGCAGGGCGCCACGCTCGTGGTCAGCCCGCTCATTGCGCTGATGCAGGACCAGGTGGGCACGCTGGAGCAACTGGGTGTGGATGCGGCCTTCCTGAATTCCACGCTCAGCAGTGAGGAAGCGCAGGATATCGAGCGCCGCTGGCGCAGCGGAAAACTCAGCCTGCTCTATGCCGCGCCAGAGCGTGTGCTCACGCCGCGCTTCCTGGCCATGCTGGATTCCCTGCACGAGCGCGGGCTGCTCAGCCTCTTCGCGATTGATGAGGCTCATTGCGTGAGCCAGTGGGGCCACGACTTCCGTGAAGACTACCTGGGCCTGTCCCAGCTTGCGCTGCGCTACCCCACCGTGCCGCGCCTGGCGCTCACCGCCACGGCCGATGCCATCACGCGCGCGGACATCATCGAGCGCCTGGCCCTTCAAGATGCACGGCCCTTCATCAGCAGCTTCGACCGGCCCAACATCCGCTACACCATTGTTGAGAAGGAGGACCCGCGCGCGCAGTTGCTGGCCTTCATTCGCGATGGGCACGACAACGAAGCCGGCATCGTCTACTGCGCCACCCGCAAGAAGGTCGAGGAAACGGCCGTGTGGCTCAGCGACCAGGGCATTCGCGCGCTGCCGTATCACGCGGGCCTTGAAATCACCACGCGCCAGCAGCATCAGCAGGCCTTTGTCGACCATGACACGCGCGACGGCGGCCTGGTGATGGTGGCCACCATCGCCTTCGGCATGGGCATCGACAAGCCCGATGTGCGCTTCGTCGCCCACCTGGACCTGCCGCGCACCGTTGAAGGCTACTACCAGGAAACGGGCCGCGCCGGGCGCGACGGCGAGCCTGCCGAGGCCTGGATGGTCTATGGCCTAGCCGACGTGGTGGGCCAGCGTCGCCTCATCGAAGACGGCCAGGCGAGCGAGGAATTCAAGCGTGTGCTGCGCGGCAAGCTCGAAGCCATGCTCACGCTGGCCGAAGCACACGATTGCCGGCGCCAGCGCCTGCTCGCCTATTTCGGTGAAGACAGCGAGCGCTGCGGCAACTGCGACAACTGCCTCGAGCCTCCCCAGATGTGGGACGGCACCGAAGCCGCCCGCATGGCGCTGAGCTGCATCTACCGCATGGCCCGCCACGGTGATCACCTCGGCGCGCGCGCCTTCGGTGCCGCCCACTTGATCGACGTGCTGCGCGGCAAGCGCTCGCCCAAGGTGTTGCAGTACGCGCATGACCAGCTCTCCACCTTCGGCATTGGCGCCCACCTCAGCGAAGCCCTGTGGCGCGCCGTCCTGCGCCAACTCGTGGCCCAAGGCCATGTGGTCACGGAAACCGAGTTCCCCACGCTGCTGCTCACCGAATCCGCCCGCGCCGTGCTCAAGGGAGACGTGACGCTTTCCATGAAGCGGCCCCGCGAGCAACTCAAGCTGGCCCAACGCAACACCCGCCTGCCCCGCCGCAGCAACAGCAGCGCATCCGGCAGTACCACCACCTCCCGCAGCGCCCACGATTGGATCGTCGAGTTCGACGACGCCGCCATGGCCCGCTACGACCGCCTCAAGTCCTGGCGCACCACCCAAGCCAGGGCCCAAGGCCGCCCCCCCTACGTCATCTTCCACGACAGCACGCTCGCCGAAATGGCCGCCCGCCACCCCCAAACCCCTGAGGAACTCTCTACGATCAGCGGAGTAGGCACTCACAAGCTGGAAGCCTATGGCTCCGCCCTCCTGGAACTGATGTAGCGCCACGAACCACCAAGGCGATTCCACGCGGGCGGGTGGCGGCGGGGTTGGGCGAGGGCCCTCTTGAGCGAAGGGCGAGGAGCGGAGGAAACAAACTTGTGTGCGCGTGCGCACCAAGTTGGGTTCCGCAGCCCCGCAGCGATCCGGCCGTTCAGGCCGGTACGAAGCGGTGGGCCCTCGCCCACCCCCGCCGCCACCTGCCCAGCGCGAGCAACACCCGTGCGCCCAACCGCCCATTTCCCGATAATGGCAGGTTGCCCATTCAAAGCCCAGCATGCCCGCCGACACCCACCTTCGCATTCGCGGCGCCCGCACCCACAACCTCAAGAACATCGACCTGGACATCCCCAAGAATGCCTTGGTCGTGATCACCGGCCTGTCCGGCTCCGGCAAGTCAAGCCTCGCCTTCGACACCCTCTACGCCGAAGGCCAACGGCGCTACGTTGAAAGCCTCTCCGCCTACGCCCGGCAGTTCCTGCAGCAGACCGACAAGCCCGATGTCGATGTCATCGAAGGCCTGAGCCCCGCCATCGCCATCGAGCAGAAGGCCACCAGCCACAACCCCCGCTCCACCGTCGGCACCATCACCGAAATCCACGACTACCTGCGCCTGCTCTACGCACGCGCCGGCACGCCCTACTGCCCCGACCACGATGAGCCCCTGGCCGCCACGCCCGTGGCCCAGATGGTGGACGCCGTGCTCGCCCTGCCCGAAGGCACCAAGCTCATGGTGTTGGCGCCGGTCGTTCGTGACCGCAAGGGCAGCTTCACCGACCTCCTTGAAGACCTGCAATCCCGTGGCTACGTGCGCTTTCGCATCCGTGCCGGTCAGGCCAGCGCGCGCATCTACGAGGTGAGCGAACTCCCCGCCCTCGACACCCATGAGAAGCACGACATCGACGTGGTCGTCGATCGCATCAAGACCCGCGCCGAAGAAGCCAGCGCGCAGCGACAGCGGCTGGCCGAGAGTTTCGAGAACGCCTTGCGCATGGCCAACGGGCGAGTGGTGGCGCTGGAGATCGACAGCGGCCGCGAGCATTGGTTCTCCAGCACCTACGCCTGCCCCATCTGCGCGTATTCGCTGCCCGAACTGGAGCCGCGCCTGTTCTCCTTCAACTCCCCCATGGGCGCCTGCCCCAGTTGCGACGGCCTGGGCCACGTCACCGCCTTCGACCCCCAACGCGTGGTCGGCTTCCCCGAACTCAGCCTGGCCAGCGGCGCCATCAAGGGCTGGGACCGCCGCAACACCTACACCTTCAGCATCCTCGAATCGGTGGCTGCGCATTACCAGTTCGACCTTGAGGCCCCATTCGAATCGCTTTCAGACTCCATCCGCCACATGCTGCTTCATGGCTCGGGTGAGGAGGCCATCGAATTCGAATATGCCGTTGAGGGCGGTCGCGGCAAGTCACGCGCCGTGCGACGCCGCCATCCCTTCGAAGGCATCATCCCCTCGCTGGAGCGACGCCTGCGCGAGACCGACTCCGCGATGGTGCGTGATGAACTCGCGCGGCTGCAGTCACCCAAGCCCTGCCCTTCTTGCCACGGCCATCGCCTGCGCCGCGAAGCCCTGCATGTGTTCCTGCGCCACCATGATGGCCAGCGTGGGCGGCCCATCTACGAGGTGGAAAGCTCCACGCTGCAGGAATGCCATGCGTATTTCCACGACCTGCAGTTGCAGGGCAGCAAGGCCGGCATCGCCGACAAGGTCGTGCGCGAAATCCGGTCGCGCCTTCGCTTCCTCAATGATGTAGGCCTGAACTATCTGAGCCTGGACCGCAGTGCCGACACGCTCTCGGGCGGCGAGGCGCAGCGCATCCGCCTGGCCAGCCAGATCGGATCAGGCCTGACTGGGGTGATGTATGTGCTCGATGAGCCCAGCATCGGCCTGCACCAACGCGACAACGAGCGCCTGATTGCCACGCTGCAGCACCTGCGCGACCTGGGCAACAGCGTCATCGTGGTGGAGCATGACGAGGACATGATCCGCGCGGCCGACCACGTGGTGGACATTGGCCCGGGCGCCGGTGTGCATGGCGGGCGTGTGATGGCGCATGGCACGCCGGCCGAAGTGGCCGCCGATCCCGATTCGCTCACCGGCCGCTACCTGGGGCAGGTGCTGCGCATTGAAGTGCCTGGTCAGCGCCGGACACCCGCCGCTGGCGCGTGGGGGCTGGCCGGACCTTCGCACCTGCGCATCGTGAACGCCCGCGGCCACAACCTGCGCGGCGTGACGGTGGAGATCCCGCTGGGCGTGATGACCTGCGTGACGGGCGTCTCCGGTTCGGGCAAGAGCAC
>JAIYCN010000053.1 GCA_027487995.1 Rubrivivax sp.
ACACCTCAAGCGGCTTGAATGCCGGCTTCAATCCCAACCCGCGTGCTCTTGCCACCACGGGCATGGGCGATGTTCGTATCGGCGCTGGCCAACCTCTCGAAACGAAAAAGCCGACCATCGGTCGGCTTTGGTGTCGATCTCCACCCGACAGATGCGCCAGGTGGAAGATGAAACAGGAGCGCTTACTCGGCTGTGGCTTCTTCCGCCACCACCGGCTCGGGCCGGTCCACCAGCTCCACGAAGGCCATGGGGGCGTTGTCGCCCACGCGGAAGCCCATCTTCAGGATGCGTGTGTAGCCGCCCGGACGGGTGGCGTAGCGGGGGCCGAGCTCGTTGAAGAGCTTGGTGACGATGTCGCGGTCGCGCAGGCGGGCGAAGGCCAGGCGGCGGTTGGCCACCGTGGCGGTCTTGCCCAGTGTGATCAGGGGCTCGACGACGCGGCGCAGTTCCTTGGCCTTGGGGACCGTGGTCTTGATGGCTTCGTGGCGAAGCAGCGAGACGCACATGTTGCGCAGCATCGCCAGGCGATGTTCGCTGGTGCGGTTGAGTTTGCGGAGTCCGTGTCCGTGACGCATGGTGCTTTCCTTTCTTTATTGAACCCCGCGCCGGATCAGGTACGCGGGGGTGCACGCGCTTTCTAGATCAGCGCTTGTCCAGCCCCTGCGGGGGCCAGTTCTCGAGGCGTGCGCCCAGCGTGAGACCACGCGAAGCCAGCACTTCCTTGATTTCGTTGAGGGACTTGCGGCCCAGGTTCGGCGTCTTGAGCAGCTCGGTTTCCGTGCGCTGGATCAGGTCGCCGATGTAGTAGATGTTCTCGGCCTTCAGGCAGTTGGCCGAACGCACCGTGAGCTCGAGCTCGTCCACCGGACGCAGCAGGATCGGGTCGAAGTTGGCGCCGGTGCGGGGTGCGGGCTCGGTGAAGGACGCAATGTCGCTGCCCTCGAGCTGCGCGAACACGGCCAGCTGCTCCACCAGGATCTTGGCCGAAGCGCGGATCGCTTCCTCGGGGCTGATGGCGCCGTTGGTCTCGATCTGCATGACGAGCTTGTCCAGGTCGGTGCGCTGCTCCACGCGGGCATTTTCCACCGCGTAGCTCACGCGCTTGACCGGCGAGAAGGAGGCATCCAGCACGATGCGGCCGATGCTCTTGGTGGGCTCGTCGGCGTGGCGACGCATGGTGCCCGGCACGTAGCCACGGCCCTTTTCCACCTTGATCTGCATGTCCAGCTTGCCACCGGCAGCCAGGTTGGCGATCACGTGGTCGGGGTTGATGATTTCCACGTCGTGCGGGGTCTGGATGTCGGCGGCCGTCACCGGGCCTTCGCCATCCTTGCGCAGCACCAGCGTGACTTCGTCACGGTTGTGCAGGCGGAAGACCACGCCCTTGAGGTTCAGCATGATGTGCACGACGTCTTCCTGCACACCGTCAACGGTGGAGTACTCGTGGAGCACGCCGGCAATGGTGACCTCGGTGGGGGCATAGCCCACCATCGAGCTCAGCAGCACGCGACGCAGCGCATTGCCCAGCGTGTGCCCATAGCCACGCTCGAACGGCTCGAGCGTCACCTCGGCGCGATTGGCACCCAGGGGTTCAACATTGATGGCTTTGGGCTTCAGCAGATTCGTTTGCATTGAATAGTGTTCCTCTCAATACCCTCGGCTCGTTACACCGATAAGGCTGATGTGGACCAGCCGGACAAGAACATTCCCGTGGCGCGCCCGGCATCCGCCACGAGCACCGGCCGGCTGCACCCGCGCCGAAGGCGGCGGGCGGAAAACCGGCTCAGTGGAGATCAGCGCGAGTACAACTCGACGATCAGGGACTCGTTGATTTCCGAGCCGAATTCGTCGCGGTCCGGCGTCTTCTTGAAGACGCCTTCCATCTTGCTCACGTCCACCTGAACCCAGGCGGGCAGACCACCGGATTCGGCCAGCTTGAGCGATTCCTGGATGCGCAGCTGCTTCTTGGCCTTCTCGCGCACGGCCACGGTGTCACCGGCCTTCACCAGGTAGGAGGCGATGTTCACGACCTCACCGTTGACGGTGATGCCCTTGTGCGACACCAGCTGGCGTGCTTCGGCGCGGGTGGAGCCAAAGCCCATGCGGTACACCACGTTGTCCAGGCGGGACTCCAGCAGCGTCAGCAGGTTCACACCGGTCGAGCCCTTGCGGCGCTCGGCTTCGGCGAAGTAGCGGCGGAACTGGCGCTCCAGCACACCGTACATGCGCTTGACCTTCTGCTTTTCACGCAGCTGCACGCCGAAATCGGACGTGCGCTGGCCGCTGGTGCGGCCGTGCTGACCCGGCTTGGATTCCAGCTTGATCTTGTCGGCGATGGCGCGGCGGCTGCTCTTGAGGAACAGGTCGGTGCCTTCGCGGCGGGAGAGTTTGCCCTTGGGGCCGAGGTAACGTGCCACTTTGAGTGTCCTTGTTCAATCTGACGCGGGCTGTGGACAGCAGGCTGCCACGGGCGCCGCGCGAGTCTGGCCGGTGTTTTCTTGTGGGCTCAGACGGTGGGCTTCAACGAAAACGCCTGCCGCGGCTTTTCAACCGCAGCAGGCCAGGGAAACTTTCGATTGTATTAGATGCGGCGGCGCTTTTGCGGGCGGCAACCGTTGTGCGGCACAGGCGTCACGTCCGAAATGGAGTTGATGCGGATGCCCAAGGAAGCCAGTGCGCGCACCGAAGACTCGCGACCCGGGCCGGGGCCCTTGATCTTGACGTCCAGGTTCTTGATGCCCTGTTCCTGGGCAGCACGGCCGGCCACTTCAGCGGCGACCTGAGCGGCGAAGGGCGTGCTCTTGCGTGAGCCCTTGAAGCCCTGGCCCCCCGAGGAGGCCCAGGACAGCGCGCCGCCCTGGCGGTCGGTGATGGTGATGATGGTGTTGTTGAACGAAGCGTGCACGTGCGCGATGCCGTCCGCCACGTTCTTGCGGACCTTCTTGCTGACGCGACGTGCAGCGGAGTTGTTCGGTGCCTTGGCCATAAGTCTTTACTCGCTATGAGGTGCGTGGTGATCGGAGCCCAAAAAGCGCCGGATCACTTCTTGATGCCGGCGGCCGACTTCTTCGGCCCCTTGCGGGTGCGCGCATTGGTCTTGGTGCGCTGACCGCGAACGGGCAGACCACGACGGTGGCGCATGCCGCGGTAGCAGCCGATGTCCATCAGACGCTTGATGTTGATCGACATTTCGCGACGCAGGTCGCCTTCGATCGTCATCGCGTTGATCTGCTCACGGATCTTTTCCAGATCAGCGTCGTTCAGATCCTTGATCTTCTTCGTCCAGGGCACGCCGGCCGCGTCGCAGATCTTCTGCGCGGTGCGGCGGCCAATGCCATAGATCGAGGTCAGACCGATCTCAGCGTGCTTGTGCGGAGGGATGTTGATACCAGCAATACGTGCCATGTTGATTCCTCAGTTCTGGTCAGCCGTGGCGAATCAGCCCTGGCGCTGCTTGTGGCGGGGGTCGGTGCAGATCACACGCACCACACCGTGGCGGCGGATGATCTTGCAGTTACGGCACATCTTCTTGACGGAAGCGGCTACTTTCATGGTCTTCTCCTTGACCTTTCCTCTGTGGACGCTGGGCGTTCCGGTTACTTGGCGCGGAACACAATGCGCGCCCGACTCAAATCGTAAGGGGTGAGCTCCACGGTGACCTTGTCGCCCGGCAGGATGCGGATGTCGTGCATACGCATCTTGCCGGAGATATGGCCGAGAACCACATGTCCGTTTTCCAACTTCACGCGGAAGGTGGCGTTTGGGAGGTTCTCGAGGATTTCACCCTGC
>JAIYCN010000167.1 GCA_027487995.1 Rubrivivax sp.
AGCCGCGCGCCGCGCACGTGCGGCGGGGCGTCGTTCCGCCCGAGGAAGGGAAAGCACGCGCCCTGCCAGGTCCCGGCCACGTCCTCGAGCTCCGCGCGCACCACCAGCCGGCTGTAATCGCCCACGAAGACCTGGCCCGCGAAGGGGCCGAAGGCGCCGCCCGTGGTGTCCCACACGGGTTGCCCCGGCGACTGCCCCATCGGCCCGTGGGGAAACACGACCGCGGGCGTCTTCAGCCGGCGCCACAGGACCTCGAGGCTCAGCGCCGCCGGATCGTGGCCGGGTTCCCACTTGAGGCCGGAGGGGTGCCCGTGGAAATCCCCGGCCGCCACGTGCAGCAGCCCGGTCGACGGCTTGTAGTCGCCCTGGTTGTCGGTGGCGAACAGCGCGCCCTCCGGACTGAGGCCGAGCCCGTTGGCCTGGCGGAACCCGCTCGCGAACGGCTCCGTGCGCCCCTCGGGTGTCATCCGCAGCATCCAGCCCCGCCAGGGCGTTTCCGAGCGGTGGCCCGAAAACTCGAGGACGTCGCTCAGGCTGCGCTGGCCGCGCACCGGCAGCCGTGGGTACGCCGCCTTCTGCTCCGGGCCGCTGGAAACGGTGGACTCGAGGGAAGGGGCCCCGAAGAAGGCGCCCGTGGGGTCGCGCGCGAGACCGAAGAAAAACGAGTGATAGTTGGGCGAGAGGCCCCAGTCGCCACCGATCACGCGGAACGTCTCCGCCGCGCCGTCGCCGTCGAGGTCCTCGGCGCGCAGGATCTCCGGGCGGTGCGCGACGTGGATCCTCCGGGCGGAGTCGGCGATCAGCCCCGTGGGCTCGTCGAGCCCGGCGGCGAAGCGCCGCCACGCCCCGTCGCTCGCGCGGAGCCACACCTCGCCGTCGCGGGTGGCGATCACGAGTTCGCCGGCCGGCGTGAAGGTGAGGGCGGCGATCGCGGGACGGAGGCCCGGGGGCGGCGCGACGTCCTCGATCACGTAGCCGGCGGGCGCCGCCGCGGGGAGCGCGAGCGCCAGCCCGAGCGCGAGTCGGTGCCGGCTCACGGCGCGCCCTCCCAGGATACCTCGAGGACGAGCGCGCCGGCGGCGTCGCGGTCCAGCGCGGCCGGCGGGCGGCCCTCGGTGACGTGCCACCAGCGGGCGTCGCCGCCGCCCGCCGGCACGAAGCGGCGCACCAGCCCGCGGCCGTCCGGCCGGGCCGAGACCTCCTCCCGGACGGGCACCCCGTCGAGCGTGTAGCGGAACTCGATGGCGGCGGGCCGCAGGGTGTACCCCGTGAAGCTGAACGCGGGGGCGGGTGCGGGCTGGCCGCGGCGGAGTGGCGCCGGTCCGTCCTCGCGGTGGACGACCGGACCGAGCAGCCGGGCGGCGGCGATGAACTTGCCCGGACCCGGCCGCGCGGGCGCGAGGTCCAGGAAGCCGCCGGTCCAGACGTAACGCACGCCACCCCGGGCCGGGTCGTAGCAGAAGTTCACGCCGCCGGGCAGGCCCACCGCGAAGCTGCCGGGCGTCGCGCCCTCCGGGAGGAGCACGCGCTCCACCCGCACCTCGGCCCGGAGGGCGGGCACGAGCAGCGCGAGCAGCAGGACGAGGGGGGCGCGGGAGAGCATCGTCGGCGGGCGTGAACGTGGCGGGCCGGGCCCGGGCTTTCGAGCGGGAAAGCGGCCGCGGCTTGCCTCGGTTGGCGCCAGCGGACAACGCTCGCTCCGCGTATGCAGCACCCCCCCTTGGCGACGCGGCGCAGTTTCCTCGGCGGCCTGGCCGCGGGGGCCGCGACCCTCGGCTGGCCCGCGCGCGGGTCGGCCGGCGAACCCGAACGCCCGCTCGGCGTCGCCCTCTGCGGCCTCGGCAACTACAGCCGCGGCCAGCTCGCCCCGGCCCTCCGTCTCACCCGCGCGTGCGCGCTGCGGGGCGTCATCACCGGCAACCGCGACAAGGGCCTCGCGTGGGCGCGGGAGTTCGGGTTCCCCGAGCGCAACGTCTACTCCTACGCCACGATGGCGCGGCTGGTGGACAACCCGGACATCGACATCGTCTACGTCGTCACCCCCAACGCCCTGCATCCCGAGCACGTGATCGCGGCGGCGTGGGCGGGCAAGCACGTCATCTGCGAGAAGCCGATGGCCAACACCGTGGCCGACTGCAACGCGATGCTCGCCGCGTGCCGCGCGGCGCGGGTGCGCCTGTCGATCGGCTACCGGCTGCACTTCGAGCCCCACCACCGCGAGCTGCGGCGCCTGGCGCGCGAGGGGGACTTCGGGCCGCTGCGGCGTCTCTCCGGCGGCCTCGCCTTCACGATCAACCGCCGCGTCTGGCGCGTGGAAAAGGCCCTCGCGGGCGGCGGCCCGCTGATGGACATCGGTATCTATTGCGTGCAGGCGGCGTGCCTCGCGGCCGATACCGATGGCGCGGCGCACGCCACCTTCGCGCCGGTCGCGGTGCGGGCCCGCGAGCACCCGAAGCGGCGGCCGGACCTGTTCCAGGACGTCGAGGAGGGGATCACCTGGTCGATGGAGTTCGCCAATGGCGCCGCGGGCGAATTCAGCACCAGCTACAACGGCGGCGA
>JAIYCN010000144.1 GCA_027487995.1 Rubrivivax sp.
GTCATTGAGGTCATCGGCCGTCCAACCCGAACCCTGCGGCGGTTGGTGAAACCACGTGGCGTCGGCGACGAGGTCCCCCTCGATGCGCTGGACGCCTGCGCGCCGCAGGAGGTCCACGACCGCGCCGAAGATCGATTCAAAGGACCGGTCGGTGCCCCGCACGCGCCAGCTGGGATCGCCCCGGCCCGCGATGAACAGGTCCCCCCGCACGGTTCCGGAGGCATCCGGCGCCACGGAGGCCAGCACCGGCGTGCGGATCCGGTGATCCGGACCGAGGACGTCGAGCGCGAGCGCCCCGGCGAATAGCTTGCTGTTGGAGGCCGGACTCATCAGCCGACGCGGCTCGTGCTCGAACCAGACCTGACCGGAGGCGAGGGACACGACCTGCCCCCCCCAGAGCCCGCCGTGGAAGCGCTCGTCGCGCAGGTGCTGGTCGAGTTGCTCCCGCAGTTCCTGCAGCGTGGCGGGGGCGGCGGCCGGCGCGGCCCGCAGCGGGGCATTCAGCCCGAGGACGAGGAGGAGAACGGCGGGGACCAGGCGCGGGATCACGCGGCGGAGGCTGGGCGGGATCACCCGACGCCGCAACGCGCTTCCGGTCCGGAACGGGAAATTCCTCGCCTGCCCGACGCCGGGGCGGCTAGCTCGCCTCACCCCATGAACTCCTACTTCAGCGTCGGCGACTGGGTAATCATCATCGGCTATCTGCTCGCGATGATCGCGTTGGGCGCCTGGTTCGGCAAGGACCAGCGCACCACCCGGGATTACTTCCTCGGCAGCCGCGATATCCCGTGGTGGGGCATCGGCGCCTCGATCATCGCGACCGAGACCAGCGCCCTGACGATCATCGGCGTCCCCGCGATCGCCTACGCGGGCAACCTGGGGTTCCTGCAGATGATCCTCGGGTACGTGATCGCCCGGGTGATCCTCGCCGTGGTGATGGTGCCGCATTATCTCCGCGGTGAAATCTTCTCCCCTTACCAGCTGCTGGAGCAGCACCTCGGGCGCGGGCCGCGCCGGCTCGCCGGAGCCCTCTTCCTTTTCCTTGAGCCGCTCTCCGCGGGGGTTCGCGTCTATGTCGCGTGCATCCCCATCCGCCTGATGCTGGGGGACAGCATCTGCAGCCTCGGCGGCCTGACCGACCCGATCTTCGGCGCCATTCTGCTCTTCGTCGTCCTTTCGGTCGTCTACACCTACATCGGCGGGATGAAGGCCGTGGTCTGGACGGACGCGGTGCAGATGGTCCTCTTCATCGCCGGCGGTATCTTCGCGCTGGTCCACCTCGGCAGCATGATCGAAGGCGGCCTCGCGGGGGGCCTCGCCCAGGCGGCGGCAGCGGGCAAGACGGAGTGGCTGCGCACCGATTTCACCCTCGGGGCGCCGTTCAACCTCTGGATGGGGCTGATCGGCGGCACCTTCCTCGTGCTGTCGTCCCACGGGGCGGACCAGCTGATCGTGCAGCGCGTCCTCGCCTGCCGCGACGTCGCCGAGGGGCGGAAGGCGCTCGTGTTCAGCGCGGTGCTGATTTTCCCGCTGTTCCTCCTCTTCCTCCTCGTGGGCACCCTGCTGTGGGTTTATTACCAGAGCCACCCGTTCCAGATTCCGCTCCCGGAGAGCCGGCCGGGGATCAAGTCGAACGACTTCATCTTCCCGATCTACATCGTGACCGAGATGCCCTATCTGATGAAGGGCTTCCTGATCGTCGCGATCCTGGCCGCGGCGATGTCCTCGATCAGTTCGGCGGTCTCGGCCCTCGCCTCGGTGTCGACGATGGACTTTCTCAAGCCCGCGCTGCCGGGACGAAGCGATGAGTTCTTCCTCCGTTTCAGCCGCCACTCCACGCTCGTCTGGGCGGGGATCCTGGTCTTCGTGGCGTGGCTGACGCGCGAGGTCACGTTCGTGCTCAACGCGGCGTTCTCCCTGCGCGGCCTCACGAGCGGCGCCCTGCTCGGGGCGCTGGCGCTGGCGCTCTTCGGGCGCGGCGTGGGCCCGCGGGCGACGGTCGTGGGGATGCTCGCCTCGTTCGCCGTGATGAACCTGATCTACTGGCCTGCCACCATGCCCGCGACGCGCGAGTGGTGGCTGCGCATCTTCGGCGGCGAGGTCTTCTGGCCCTGGTTCACGCTGATCGGTTTCCTGATCACCGTCGTGGTGGCCGGGCTGCTCCGACCACGCGCCGCCCGTTCGGCCTAGCGGCCAACGGCGGCGCCGTCGGGCGGACGCCGGTCGAAGCCTCCCTCGAGGAGGCCCTCGCCCGCCCGATGCAGAATGAGCTCCGCGGCCCCTTGGTTGGCGGGCGCCTCGAACACCGTGTGGCCCATCCCCCGCAGCAACGTGAGGGTGTCCGCGGACAGGGCATGGCGCTCGTGCACGATGCGGTCCGGCAACCACTGGTGGTGAATGCGGCCGGCATCGACCGCCTCCTGGGCGTTCATCTCCCAATCGACCACGTTGAGGATTGTGCCCAGCACCGTGTTGATGATCGTCCGTCCGCCCGGCGAACCAGTCACGAGGAGTAACTTTCCGTCCTTCACCACGATGGTGGGCGTCATGCTGGAGAGCATCCGCTTGCCCGGTTGCGCGAGGTTGGGGGCCGTCCCGATCAGGCCCTTCTCATCGGTCAGCCCGGGGGCGGCGTTGAAGTCTCCCATCTCGTTGTTCAGCAGGA
>JAIYCN010000147.1 GCA_027487995.1 Rubrivivax sp.
AGGGCAGGGGGCTCCGTCAGGGCGCGTCGTCGTGGAGGCCGGGAGTTTCGGCACCTTTCAGGGGGCGGTGAGCGCGCAAGGGGCCCGTGGGGCGCAGGCGTGGAACCTCTCGCTGCGGGGCGGCCGCACGCGGAATGAGCGGACGAACAACGCCTTCACGTCCCACAACGCGGTGTTGCGGGTGGACCGTACGGTGCGGCCGGGGCTCGAGGCCACGGCCACGCTGCGCTGGTTTCGCGGGGCCTATGGCTCGCCCGGGGATCGGTTCACCAACGACCCCGACAACCGCGAGCGCGAGGAAAACCTGCTCGCGACGGCCCAGCTGCAATGGCCCCGGGGACCCTGGCAGACGCGTCTGCTCCTGGGGGGGCAGGACCGCCGCTTCGTGGCGGTCAGCCCCTTTCCCGCACCGCGTCCGACGGCGGAGACGCGGGTCACGAACCGGCGGGGCGTGCTGGATGCGCAGTCCACCTTTCGCGGCTGGTCCGGCCACACCCTCCTGGGCGGTGCCACGCTCGAGGCAAACCACACTCGGAATACGGGTTTCGGCAACATCAACCGCCGGCAGCGCCTGGGCGCGGTCTTCCTCCAGGACGAGTTCCGACCCCGCCCCGAGCTGCACCTCGGCATCGGGGTTCGCAACGACGACTTCGACACCTTCGGCCGCGCCACCACCGGCCGGGCCAGCGCTGCGTGGGCGCCACCCGGCTCGGCGCTGCGGTGGGGAGCGGGTTTCGGGACCGGCTTCCGCTCGCCCAGCTTTCTTGATCTCTACGGGCAAAGCGCGTTCTACCGCGGCAATCCCGGACTCCGGCCGGAGCGCGCCCGGGGCTGGGAGCTTGGGGGCGAGTGGCGTGGAGGGGGCGGCCGCTGGACCGTCGGCCTGACCCGCTTCGAGCTCGGCCTGCGGGACCTGATCGCGAGCACCCGCGATTTCCGCAGCGTGGAGAACATCCTGCGCGCCCGGACCCGGGGCTGGGAGCTCACGTGGCGCCTCCGCTGGGGGGAGACCGCCGCGATCACCGGTCATTATGCGTACCTCGACGCCGAAAACCTCACCACGGGGTCCCGGCTCCTGCGCCGCCCACGGCACCGTGGCGGGCTCGACTTGTGGCGGGCATGGGGCGGGGGCTTCAGCGCGGGCGCGGGACTCGCCGCGCTGGGCCAGCGCGAGGACGTCCACGCCCGCACCTTCCGTACGATCGATGGCGAGGATTACGCGGTGGCGCGCCTCTATGCGGAACAGCGGTTGTCCTCCGCGTGGTCCCTGCGCGCGCGGCTCGAGAACGCGCTCGCCGAGCGCTACGAGGAGGTCCACGGCTACCCGGCGATCGGCCGCGGCCTGTTCCTTGCCCTCGAGCGCGGATTCTGAGCACCGCGCCGCGGGGCAACTCTAGGCTTCCCACGCGTGACGCCGCCGCTAACGATCCTGCCCTTTATGGAGAAAACGTTCATCATCCTGAAGCCTGACGCGATGGAGAAGCGCCTGGTGGGCACGATCGTGGCCCGGTTCGAGGCGGCCGGCTTCGATGTCGTGGCGTGCAAGATGGGCCGGTTGTCGCCCGCGCTGCTCCGGGAGCATTACGCCCACGTGGCATCCAAGCCCTTCTATCCGGAGATCGAGGCCTTCATGAGCCGCCGGCCCGTGGTGATGGTCGCCCTGCAGGGGGAGAACGTGGTCCAGCGCGTGCGGGACCTCCTCGGCCCGACGGATTCGCGCAAGGCCGCCAAGGGCACGATCCGCGGGGACTTCGGCACCGACATGATGGTCAACGTCGTGCACGCGTCGGACAGCGTGGAAAACGCGCGGGCCGAGCTCGCGCGCTTCTTCCGTCCCGAGGAACTGTTCGCCTGATCCGGCCGGCGTTGCCCGCGCGGCGCCGGGTTTAGGGCCGGCGCTCCCACGCCAACGGCATCCCGGCCTCGACCAGCTTCGCCTGGAACGCCGCCAGCAGCGCGGGCGCCCGGCGGACGCCCCGCGGCGCATGCCGCCCCGCCAGGCAGAAGGCCGCCAGCTCCCCGGCGGCCTCGCCGATATTCCATTCGACTGGATGCAGGCGGTAGCAGCCGTTCGTCAGATGCGTCGTGCCAATGTTCTTGTTCGCCGCGAGGAGATTCTCCATCCGCACCGGTAACAGGCAACCGAGCGGGATCTGGAAGGGCAGGGCGGGGAAATCGATGTAGTTGTCGCCGCCGCTGCTCGGGTGGAGGTCGATGTTGTAGCTCCCGATCCCCACGCTGTCCGGAAACGGGGTGGCGCTCGTCTCGGCCGGCGTCTTGGCGCCGGTCTCACGCTGGCGGGCCTCCGTGCCGACGTGCAGCTCGGTGACCGTGAATTCGGCGCGGATCCGGCGGCTCTCGCGGATGTAGGGGTACTTGGCTAGCCCATCCGCCGTGCCGACGATGTCGGGACGGAGCCGGAGCCCCTTCCAACCGGTGCCGCCATCCGGTCGCGGACACTCGGTCTGCAGCCAGTAAAGCCACGAGAGGCTCAGCTGCTTGCCCCCTTCCGTGTGGCGTGCCGCCTCCGCGGGGGAAACGCCCGCCAGATTGCCCAGCATGTAGTCGTTCTGGGGCCAGTTCACGAGGGTGATGTCCCCGCGGTAGGTTCCCGGCGCGAACTGCGAGCGGTCGATGATGCGCCGGTACTTGAACAGCCCCGTGCCCTTTTCCGGGTCGAAGCCCATGTTGAAGGGCTGGAGCGTCCGTGGGGACGAGTAGAACAGGCTGAGCAGCTTGCCCGACCAAGGCGGGCGGAGCGCCGGGACGTGGTCGCGCCAGAAGGCGTAGTCGCGCGGCCGCGCGATCACGTGATCCTCCCCCGAGACGTAATCCATCGCACCGCCGCACGCGCCCCACTCGCGCTCATCCGCCCCCGCCCCGGCCTCGC
>JAIYCN010000310.1 GCA_027487995.1 Rubrivivax sp.
GGCTCTGGCCACGGCTGGCCTGGGAAGCGTGGTCACCATGCCCGTGGCCCACGCACAGGCCAAGGAGCAGTTCTTCCCCGTGCTCGTGTACCGCACCGGCGCGTATGCACCGAACGGTGTGCCGTTCGCCAATGGCTATGTCGACTACCTGAAGTATGTGAACGCCAAGGGCGGCATCAACGGGGTGAAGGTCTCGTACGAAGAGTGCGAAACCGGCTACGCGACCGACAAGGGCGTGGAGTGCTACGAGCGTTTGAAGGGCAAGGGCGCCACCGTGTTCCAGCCCCTGTCCACCGGCATCACCTTCGCGCTGACCGAGAAGGCCCCTGGCGACAAGATTCCCTTGCTGACGGGTGGCTATGGCCGCAGCGAGAGCACGGATGGCGGCGTGTTCAAGTGGAACTTCCCCCTGGCGGGCACCTACTGGGATGCGGCCGACGTTCTGGTTCAGCACATCGCCAAGAAGGAAGGCGGTTTCGACAAGCTCAAGGGCAAGAAGATCGCGCTCGTGTACCACGACAGCCCCTATGGCAAGGAGCCGATCCCCCTGTTGGTTGAGCGCAGCAAGATGCATGGCTTCGAACTCGACCAGCTGCCGGTCACCCATCCCGGCGTGGAGCAGAAGGCCACCTGGCTGAAGATTCGCCAAACCCGCCCGGATTACATCTTCCTGTGGGGCTGGGGCGTGATGAACTCCACCGCGCTCAAGGAGGCGCAGGCCACTGGTTACCCGCGCGAGAAGATGTACGGCGTGTGGTGGGCCGGTGCTGAGCCCGATGTGAAGGACGTGGGTGATGGCGCCAAGGGCTACAACGCACTGGCCCTGCAGCACGGTGCAGAGCCCAACGCCAAGATCGTTCAGGATGTGCTGGCCACCCTGCACGCCAAGGGCCAGGGAACAGGGCCCAAGGACGAAGTGGGCCAGGTGCTGTACATGCGCGGCCTGGTCGCGGCCATGTTCGCCGTCGAAGGTGTCAAGCGCGCCCAGGAACGCTTCGGAAAGGGCAAAGTCATGACCGGCGAACAGGCCCGTTGGGGCTACGAGAACCTGGCGCTGGACCAGAAGAAGCTCGACGCCCTCGGGTTTGCCGGTGTGCTCAAGCCGATCTCCACCTCCTGCCAGGACCATCGTGGCGCTGCCATGGCCCGCGTCCACACCTGGGACGGCAAGAAGTGGAACTGGTCTTCGGATTGGTACGAAGCTGACCAGTCGATCATCAAGCCGATGATCAAGGCCGCAGCCGACAAGTACGCCGCGGAGAAGAAGATCCAGCGTCGCGACCCCAGCGACTGTCAGTCCTGATCCCTGCGTGAAACCCACGGTCGGTGCACCGCCAAGGCAGTGCCCGACCCGAGAGCCCCGGACCCGTCCGGGGCCTCTCTTCCAAGCGTCGATGCCCGGTGCATCGACCCTTGGAAGAGCGATTGAAGGAAACCGCCATGAGCACCCAAACCCTCCTCAACGTCAACGGCATCGAGGTCATCTACAACCACGTCATCCTGGTCCTCAAGGGCGTGTCCCTGAAGGTGGACGAGGGGTCGGTGGTGGCCCTGCTGGGCGGCAACGGCGCCGGCAAGACCACCACCTTGCGTGCCGTGAGCAACCTGCTGGCCGGTGAGCGCGGCGAAGTGACCAAGGGATCCATCGAACTGCGCGGCGAACGTATTGAGGCGCTGAGCACGGCACAGATGGTGGACCGCGGCGTCATCCAGGTGATGGAAGGCCGTCATTGCTTCGCACACCTGACCATCGAAGAGAACCTGATGACCGGCGCCTACACCCGCAAGGACGGCAAGGCGGCGATCAACCAGACGCTGGAGAAGGTCTACAACTACTTCCCGCGCCTGAAGACCCGACGGACCTCTCAGGCCGCGTACACCTCCGGCGGCGAACAGCAGATGTGCGCCATCGGCCGCGCTCTGATGGCCAACCCCAAGATGGTTCTCCTGGACGAGCCCTCGATGGGCCTGGCCCCGCAGATCGTGGAGGAGGTGTTCGAAATCGTGCGTGACCTCAACTCCAAGGAAAAGGTCACCTTCCTGCTGGCAGAGCAGAACACGAACATGGCCTTGCGCTATGCCGACTACGGCTACATCCTGGAAAACGGCCGCATCGTGATGGATGGCGCCGCCAAGGACCTGCGTGAGAACGAGGACGTCAAGGAGTTCTACCTCGGCATGGGCGGTGGAGACCGCAAGAGCTTCAAGGACGTGAAGAGCTACAAGCGCCGCAAGCGCTGGCTGGCCTGATTCGACCGGCCAACGTGGAGCGACGATGACTGATCACTTCGACAACCTGGAAACCCGCAACCCCGCCCAACGCGAGAGCGAATTGATGGCGGCGCTGCCGGCCTTGGTGCGCCGCGCCCAGGAACTGCCGGCCTTGGGCGAGGTGCTGGCCGGTGTGGATGCCGCCACCGTCATCAGCCGTGAGGCCTTGGCCCAATTGCCCGTGACCCGCAAGGGCGAGCTATTGGAGCGCCAGCTCGCCAACCGCAAGACGGATCCCTTTGGTGGTTTCTCCGCCATCGGTTGGCGTGGCATGAAGCGCAACGGCGCAACCCGCGTGTACCAGTCACCGGGCCCCATCTACGAACCGCATGGCCAGTCCGCAGACTACTGGCGTGCCGGACGCGCGCTCAAAGCCGCTGGCTTCGAAGCGGGTGACCTCGTGCACAACAGCTTCAGCTACCACCTCACGCCCGGCGCGTGGATCATGGAAAGCGGCGCCCATGCGGTGGGTTGCACCGTGTTCCCCGGAGGCGTGGGCAACACCGAGTTGCAGTTGCAGGCCATCGTCGACCTGCAGCCCGACGCCTACTGCGGCACGCCGAGCTTCCTGCGCATCCTGGTGGAGAAGGCCACTGAGACCGGTACGCCGATCGCCTCCATCAAGAAGGCA
>JAIYCN010000100.1 GCA_027487995.1 Rubrivivax sp.
ACGCGGATGGTGCCCGCCTTGGTGAACTTGATGGCGTTGGAGATGTAGTTGGCCGCAATCTGCCGCAGGCGGGCGGCATCACCCAAGGTGCCGTCGCCCGCTGAAGCGTCCAGGTCCACTTGAAGGAACAGACCCTTGATGGCGGCCGCGGCGCTGAAGCTGTTGTCCAGGTCCTGCGCCCATCGCACCAGGGAGAACGGCTCGGGCAGCATTTCGATGCGGCCGGCTTCGATCTTGCTGAAGTCCACTACGCCGGTGACCAGGCTGGACAGAGCCTGGCTGCTTTGGCTGAGCATGTGCAGGTACTGCCGCCGGTTGGCCTCGTCGAGTTTGGGGTCCTGCACCAGGGTCACCAAGCCCACGATGCCGTTGAGCGGCGTGCGGATCTCGTGGCTCATCACCGACAGGAAGTCGCTCTTGGCGCGGCTGGTTTCCTCGGCCGAGGTGCGTGCTTGCTGTTCGCGTTCCCGCAGCATGCGGCTGGTTTCCTGGCCCACCCGGTTGAACAGCCGGGCCTGCAGGATGCCCAGCACCAGCAGGGCCAGCCCCATCACCACGCCTTGAAGCGGCTCGTGCCGTTGCGCCGTCACCCAACCCTGGTGCTCTGCGGCGTACAGCCCCAGGAGTGCAGTGGCCAGGCCGGCCCACGCCAGCTTGGCGGGCGTGGGTCCCAACAGCTGCGCGGCCATCACCGTGCACACCACGGCTGAACCGGTGAGCATGGAGTCCACGCTGGAGTGCGTCTGCAGGATGCCGATGCAGGCGCAGGCACCCAGGAAGAGCCAATACCCCGCGAGGTAGCGCCGCGTTTGGAGAGCCTTGATCTTCCAACCGGCGACTGCCAGCGCGGTGTTCAGCGTGAGGTTGATCAGCGGCGCGAACTCATGCGAGCGCGATGCCGGCCAGATGAGCATCACCGCCAGATAGGACGCCATCATGGCCGTGGCCACTGCAAAGAATTCCGGCACGGCGCGCGAGGCTGCGAGGTCGAGCATGGACCGGTCTTGTGCGGCGGCGGACATCGGAAAACGGCGGTGAAGCGGAATATCGGGGCGAATTTCCAGTCTCCGGCTTCGCGCGAAGAGGTGTCAAGAGACCAAACCCCCGGGGCGACGGACGATGGGCACGGCTTTTGCACACTGCTGCACGATGCTGAAAACCACTGCTCTGGACTGTGTGCTCGCGGCCCGCCGCAGCGAGCTACGGGACTTGCGCACCTTGGTCGGCATGGTGGGTCTGGTGAACGCGGTGGCGGAGTTCGTGCATCGGCTGCAGGGCGAACGCGGTCTGAGCAGCCTTCATCTGGCACGGCCTGATACCGCCAACGAGCAGCGGCTGCGGGCCCAGCGCATACGGGTCGATGAGGCGCAGACCAGCCTCGAGCGCGAGGTCCAGGGCATTGATCTGGACGCGCCGCCCAGCGGCGGCCATGGAGCGCGTCTACTTTCGCGTCTGGGTGTGGCGGTGCAGACCGCCCAGGCCTTGCCGGCCTTGCGCCTGCAGGTGGAATCGGGTGGCTTCGACGTGCAGCAGAGCACACGTGCCTACAGCCATCTGGTGACTGCGTGGCTGGCCCTGGTGTTTGAAGTGGCCGATGTGGCCGGTGACGCCGATGTGTCCCGTCAACTCGTGGCCCTCTTCAACCTCACCCATACGAAGGAGCTGGTGGGTCAGGAGCGGGCCTTGGGGTCGGTCATCTGGGCATCAGGCCAGTGGTCCGAGGAAGCCGCCCACCAGATTCAGGACTTGATCGACTCCCAGGTGCGTGGGCTTTCGGCATTTCGCCACTTTGCCAGCGCGCACGCGCAGGCGCAGGTGGACGACCTGCAGGGCCGTGCCCAGCGCGATGATCGAGCACGCTTGCGGCTCCTTCTGCTGCAACCCACGGGCCCAGGAGACGCGCAGGCCGCCACTGTGGGCAGGGCCTGGTTCGACGCCTGCACGGCCCATATGGAGCAACTCAAGGCGCTGGAGGACATGGTGCTGCATGAGCTCCGCGGCTTGTGCCGCGACAAGGGCTTGCGCCTTGAGGCCGAGGTGGCCGACTTGCAGATGCTGTGTGCGGCGCCGGAACCCTTGTCTTCAATGCAGGCCCTGATGGGCCTGGCCCGCGGTGCGGAAGACCCGACCCTGTTGCTGGACCGGCGCCTGGAGGCTTCCGCGGCCCGTGCGCCAGAGGCCAGCCTGGGGCCTGAGTTGGCGCGGCATGTGATGGAACTCGTTCAGGAGCAGGCGCAGCGGCTTCAATCGGTGACGGCCGAACTGGAGGAGGCACGCGCCAGCCTGCAGGAGCGCAAGGTGGTGGAGAGGGCCAAGGGCCTGTTGATGGCGCAGGCGGGCATGGGCGAGGACGAGGCCTACCAAGCATTGCGCCGGCGGGCCATGCAGTCCGGGCAGCGCTTGGTGGATGTGGCACAGAGCTTGTTGCAGCGCACAAATTGAGTGCGCCACATGGGATGGCGCACCGAATTGGCGCGCGGGCGGGTGAGCCGAACTCACCAAACCGGCGCACAGCGGTGCTGGAGGCAGGCTGTTTCAAGATGCCATACGGCTGACCATTCGGCCCCGTGCCGTGTTTCAAACATTGGCACGTCGCTTGCATAGAACAGTACAGGACAACGGCGTCCACGGCCACTCGGCTTCGGGTGGTGCGTGGGCGCCGTTTTGCTTTCAACGATCGGAGCCTGCCATGACCCACCAGCCGAAAACGAATTCCGCAGTACCTGCAGCGGCAGTCGATGCCGCGTCCTCGGACGCGTCTGCCGCCGTGCCTGGCGTGGACGAATCGCGCCGCGGCGTTTTGCGCGCCGGTGCGGCTGCTTCGGCGGCTGCGTTGTTCTCCACCCTGGGCCACCACGGTGTATGGGCGCAGGGCTCGGACAAACCTGAAAAGGAAGAGGTCAAGATCGGCTTCATTCCGCTGACCGACTGTGCCAGCGTGGTGATGGCCTCGGTGCTGGGCTTCGACAAGAAGTACGGCATCAAGATCATTCCCAACAAGGAAGCGTCCTGGGCCGGCGTGCGCGACAAGCTCGTCAACGGCGAACTCGACATGGCCCACGTGCTGTGGGGCCTCATCTACGGCGTGCACCTCGGAACCGCCGGCCCGCGCAAGGACATGGCGGTGTTGATGAACCTCAACCACAACGGGCAGGCCCTGACGCTGAGCAAGAAGCTCGCAGACAAGGGTGCCGTGGACGCGCCCAGTCTGGCCAAGCTGATGGCCACGGAAAAGCGCGAGTACACCTTCGCGCAAACCTTCCCCACCGGCACGCACGCCATGTGGCTGTACTACTGGCTATCCAGCGCGGGCATCAACCCGATGAAGGACGCCAAGGTGATCACGGTGCCGCCGCCCCAGATGGTGGCCAACATGCGCGTGGGCAACATGGACGGCTATTGCGTGGGCGAACCCTGGAACCACCGTGCCATCGCCGACGGCATTGGCATCACCGCCAACACCACTCAGGACATCTGGAAGGACCACCCGGAGAAGGCGCTGGGCACCACGGGCGACTTCGTCAAGAAGTACCCCAACACCTGCCGAGCCGTGATCATGGCTGTGCTGGAAGCCAGCAAGTGGATCGACGCGGGCCTGCAGAACAAGCTGAAGATGGCCGAGACGGTGGCCGACAAGGCCTACGTCAACACCAGTGTGGATGTGATCAACCAGCGCATCCTGGGTCGCTACCAGAACGGTCTGGGCAAGACCTGGGACGACCCCAACCACATGAAGTTCTTCAACGACGGCTACGTGAACTATCCGTACCTGAGTGATGGCATGTGGTTCCTCACCCAGCACAAGCGCTGGGGCCTGCTGAAGGAGCACCCGGACTACCTGGGCGCGGCCAAGTCCATCAATCAAACGGCCTTGTATTCGCAGGCTGCCTCGGCGCTGAAGGTCAGCGTTCCCAAGGACCCGATGCGCAGCAGCAAGATGATCGACGGCGTGACCTGGGACGGCAAGGACCCGGCCAAGTACGCCGACAGCTTCAAGATCCGCGCCTGATCACGGCTCGTGAAGAAAAACGAGGAGAACACCATGGTCAGTGCCGTGTTTCATTCGCCCCTGGAGGCGTCAAAGGTTGCATCTGCTGAGCCGGGCAGAGAGGCGGGAAAAGATGCAGGTGCAGCCACCAGCCTGAAGGCTGAAGCCAAGCCGCCCGTGACGCCGATCAAGGTGGTTGATGCCAAGGCAACAGAAACCCAGTACGCCACGGCCACCCCGGCGGGCTGGTGGGCGTCCTTCGATGGCCGCGCCGCATTCCTGCGGGTGTTCCCGCCGGTGGTGGGCCTGGTGCTGCTGGTGGGCCTGTGGCACCTGGCCACGCTCAAGGGCGGCGCCTTGCCCTCACCGGCGGCCACCTTCGAGGCTGCGGTCAAGCTGTTTGCCGATCCGTTCTACCGCAATGGTCCGAACGACCAGGGCATCGGCTGGAACATCCTGAATTCGCTGCAGCGCGTGGCGGTGGGCTTCGGCTTGGCGGCGGTGGTCGGCATCCCGCTGGGCTTCATGATCGGCCGCTTCGAGTTCCTCTCGCGCATGGCCAATCCCTTGATCAGCCTGTTGCGCCCGGTTTCGCCTTTGGCATGGCTGCCCCTAGGCCTGCTCGCCTTCAAGGCGGCCAACCCCGCGGCCATCTGGACCATCTTCATCTGCTCCATCTGGCCCATGGTGATCAACACCGCCGTGGGCGTGCAGCGCGTGCCGCAGGACTATCTCAACGTGGCGCGGGTATTGAAGCTCTCGGAGTGGAAGGTCGTCACCAAGATCCTCTTCCCTGCGGTGCTGCCCTACATGCTCACGGGTGTGCGCCTGTCGGTGGGCACGGCGTGGCTGGTGATCGTGGCCGCAGAAATGCTGACCGGTGGCGTGGGCATCGGCTTCTGGGTGTGGGACGAGTGGAACAACCTCAATGTGCAGCACATCCTCATCGCCATCTTCGTGATCGGCATCGTGGGCCTGGTGCTCGAGCAATTGCTCGTGGCCGTGGCCAAGCGCTTCTCCTTCGATCACTGAACCCCGGAGGTTCCCATGACCGACTTTATCCAGATCGAATCCGCCGAGATGGTGTTCAGCACCCGCAAGGGCCGCTTCCATGCGCTGCGCGACATCAACCTCAAGGTGCACAAGGGCGAGTTCGTCACGCTCATCGGCCACTCGGGCTGCGGCAAGAGCACGCTGCTCAACCTGATTGCGGGTCTGACCCTGCCCACCTCGGGTGTGCTGTTGTGCGACGGCCGCGAGATTGCCGAACCCGGCCCGGAGCGTGCGGTGGTGTTCCAGAACCACTCGCTGCTGCCTTGGCTCACCTGCTTCGACAACGTGTACCTGGCGGTGGAGCGGGTGTTCGGTGAGCGCGAGAAGAAGCCGCAACTGCGCGAGCGCACCGAAGCCGCCCTGGCCCTGGTGGGCATGTCCCATGCCCTGAACAAGCGCCCGCAGGAAATCTCCGGCGGCATGAAGCAGCGCGTGGGCATCGCCCGGGCGCTGGCCATGGAGCCCAAGGTGCTGTTGATGGACGAGCCCTTCGGCGCGCTGGATGCGCTCACCCGCGCGCACCTGCAGGACGAGCTGCTCAAGATCGTGGAGCGCACCAAGAGCACGGTGGTGATGGTCACGCACGATGTGGATGAAGCGGTGCTGTTGAGCGACCGCATCGTGATGCTCACCAATGGGCCTGCGGCCACGATCGGCGAGATCCTCACCGTGGACCTTCCCCGCCCGCGGGACCGCGTGGCACTGGCCGAAGACGCCGCCTATGTGCATGCCCGCAAGGCGGTGATCGATTTCCTCTACACGCGGCACTCAAACCCCGCGTTGGCGCAGGCTGCCTGATGTGGGTTTCGTGCGCAGTCCCCCGTGGGGGACTGCCTCGCCCTGCGCACTTGATTCGATGAGGTGGACCCCATGAAGAAGATGAAGCTGGTGATGGTGGGCAACGGCATGGCCGGTGTGCGCACCCTGGAAGAGTTGATCCGCCTGACGCCGGACCTCTACGAGATCACGGTGTTCGGCGCCGAGCCGCACCCGAACTACAACCGTATCCTGCTCTCGCCCGTGCTGGCCGGTGAGCAGACGGTGGACGAGATCATCCTCAACCCCGTGTCCTGGTACCAGGAGAATGGCATCACGCTGCACCTGTCCACGCGGGTGGTGGCGGTGGACCGGGCACGCCGCTTGGTGATGGGCGTGAACGCGCAGGGCGACACCATCACGGCGGAGTACGACCGCCTGCTGCTGTGCACGGGCTCCAACCCCTTCATGCTGCCGGTGCCGGGCAAGGACCTGCCCGGCGTGATCGCCTACCGTGACATTGCCGATACCAACGCCATGATCGACGCGGCCAGCCGCCACAAGAATGCCGCGGTGATCGGCGGTGGCCTGCTGGGCCTGGAAGCCGCGAATGGCCTGATGCTGCGCGGCATGGAGGTCAGCGTGGTGCACGTGATGCCCTGGCTGATGGAGCGCCAGCTCGACGAAGTGGCCGGCAAGCTGCTGCAGAAGTCGCTCGAGGAGCGTGGCTTGAAATTCCTGATGGGCGCGCAGACGGCCGAACTGCTGGCCGGTGACGATGGCCAGGGCGGCGAACGCGTGCGTGCCGTCAAATTCAAGGATGGCACCGAGGTAGAGGCCGACCTGGTGGTGATGGCCGTGGGCATCCGCCCCAACACGCAACTGGCCGAATCCATGGGGCTGCTGTGCAACCGCGGCATCGTGGTGACCGACACGATGCAGTCCGTGACCGATGCGCGCGTCTACAGCGTGGGCGAATGCGCGGCTCACCGCGGCATCGCCTACGGTTTGGTGGCGCCCTTGTTCGAGCAGGCCAAGGTGGCGGCCAACCACCTGGCGCAGTTCGGCATCGGGCGCTACAACGGGTCGCTCACGTCCACCAAGCTGAAGGTCACGGGCATCGACCTCTTCAGCGCAGGTGAATTCATGGGCGGGCCGAACACCGAAGAGATCGTGATGAGCGACCCCCATGGCGGCGTCTACAAGAAGCTCGTCATTCAGGACGACAAGCTCATCG
>JAIYCN010000258.1 GCA_027487995.1 Rubrivivax sp.
CGCTTGGCATTGGAATTGCATATCGAAGACAACGGACCTGGCATCCCCGCTGAGTTGCTGGACCGCATCTTCTTCCCCTTGGTATCGGGGCGGGAGGGCGGATCAGGATTGGGGTTGACGCTGGCGCAGACGTTCGTGCAGCAACACCAGGGCACGATTGAATGCGAAAGCGGACCGGGCCGGACGGTGTTCAAGATCTTGATCCCGCTGCCGTGAGGCCTGTTCGCAGGTCTGCAGGGCGCGAGAAGTGAACCAGGGCCTCGATGAAATCCATCTGGATCGTTGATGACGACCAATCCATCCGCTTCGTGCTGGAGCGCGCCTTGGCGCGCGAGCAGTTGCCGGTGCGCAGCTTCAGCCAGACCCGCGACGTGCTGGCTGCCCTGGAATCCGATACGCCACAGGTGCTGGTCAGTGACATCCGCATGCCGGGTGGTTCCGGCCTGGACCTGCTGACCCAGGTCAAGGAGCGGATGCCCGGCCTGCCGGTCATCGTGATGACCGCGTTCTCGGACCTGGACAGCGCGGTGTCGGCCTTCCAGGGCGGTGCCTTCGAGTACCTGCCCAAGCCCTTCGATGTGCCGCGTGCCGTGGAACTGGTGCGCCGTGCGGTGGACGAAAGCCTGCGCGAAGCCGTGGCCGAGGAACGCGCCGACGAAACGCCAGAAATTCTGGGGCAAGCGCCGGCGATGCAGGATGTGTTCCGTGCCATCGGACGCCTGAGCCAAAGCCATGTGACCGTGATGATCACGGGCGAGAGCGGTTCGGGCAAGGAGCTGGTGGCGCGGGCGCTTCACAAGCACAGCCCGCGTGCATCGGGGCCCTTCGTGGCGATCAACACCGCGGCCATTCCGAAGGACCTGCTGGAGAGCGAACTGTTCGGCCATGAGCGCGGCGCCTTCACCGGCGCGCAGGCCATGCGGCGTGGGCGCTTCGAGCAGGCCGAAGGCGGCACGCTGTTCCTTGACGAAATCGGCGACATGCCGCTGGACCTGCAGACGCGCCTGTTGCGCGTGTTGTCCGATGGGCAGTTCTACCGGGTGGGTGGACACCAGCCCTTGCGCAGCCAGGTGCGGGTGATCGCGGCCACCCATCAGAACTTGGAAGAGCGGGTGCGGCAGGGCGTGTTCCGTGAGGACCTCTTCCACCGCCTGAATGTGATTCGCCTGCGCTTGCCACCCCTGCGCGAGCGGCGTGAGGATGTGGCCATGCTCGCGCGCTTCTTCCTGCAGCGCAGCGCGCGCGAACTGGGTGTGGAGGCCAAGCGCCTGACCGAGAACGCCATGCAACGGCTGGCCGGGTTCGACTTTCCGGGCAATGTGCGTCAATTGGAAAACATGTGCCATTGGCTGACGGTGATGGCGCCGGCGCAGGTGGTGGAGGTGAAGGACCTGCCGCCCGAGTTGGGTTTGGCCGTTGGTACAGGTCCGGCCGTGGGCGCGGCGGCGGCTTGGTCTGCAGGACCAGGGGATACGACGGTTACGGAGATGGCCGGAGCAGTTGGCATGGACACGCCTTTGCCGTCCGCGTCGATGCCTGGGGGTGTCGTGGGCGTGCCGCTTGCCGGCGGCTGGATCGGTTCAGGCGGCGCCCCAGCAGGGCATTTGCCGACTGTGGGTTCCGGGATGGAGCCGCTGCCTGCAGAGGGTGCCCTTCGCGGCGCTGGTGCGACCCTGGATGCCGCGTGGCTGATGGGGCTTCAGGCCGAGGCGCGAGCGCTGCTCGATGCGGGTGAAGGCGAGGTGTGGGACCAGTTGAGCCGGCGCTTTGAATCGCAATTGATCCGCACGGCGCTGGACGTGACCCGTGGTCGACGCATTGAGGCGGCACAGAAACTGGGCATTGGCCGCAATACGATCACGCGCAAGATCCAGGAACTCGGCCTCGAAGACTGAACCGCTGATCTGGGCGAGGCCACGTGGTCTCGCCCGCCACGGTGCTCGCCTTCAGTCCAGTGCCACCACCACGGGCGCGTGGTCGCTGGGCCGCTCCGCGCGGCGCGGTTCCTTGTCGATGGCGCAGGCACTGACCCGCGAGCGCAATTCGTCGCTCACGAGGATGTGATCGATGCGCAGCCCCTGGTTCTTGCGGAAGGCCAGGTTTCGGTAGTCCCACCAGCTCCAGCTCTTGGGCGGCTGATCGAACATCCGGAACGCATCATGCAGACCCAGCGCCACCAAGGCCTGGAAGTGTGCGCGTTCTTCATCCGTGCAATGGATCTGACCGGCCCAGGCCACCGGGTCGTACACGTCGCGGTCTTCCGGAGCGATGTTGAAGTCGCCCATCAACACCAGCCGTGGGTGCTGTTGCATCTCTGTGCGCACCCAGTCCTGCAGCGCCTGCAGCCACTTCATCTTGTAGGCGAACTTGTCGCTGCCCGGCGCTTGGCCATTGGGGAAGTAGGCGCCGATGACCCGTGTGGCAAGGGATGTGCCGTCCGCAGCGGGGGCGCCACCCACCGTGGCGGCAATCACACGCGCCTGTTCGTCTTCAAGGCCGGGGATGTTGCGCACCACATTCTGTGGCGCTGCATGCGCAGCGGGCACGAGCAAGGCCACGCCGTTGTAGGTTTTCTGGCCAAACCACACCGCCTGCCAGCCCGCTGCAGCCAGTTCAGCCTGCGGGAACTTGTCGTCGGTGAGTTTGGTTTCCTGCAGAACCAGCGCGTCCACCGGGTGCGCGGCCAGCCATGCCAGCAGATGGGGCAGGCGCACCGACAGTGAATTGACGTTCCAGGTGGCGAGCTTCATGGGCGTGGTCACGGGTTACAGATGAAGCACGGCGGCCGCACCAACCAACAGGCCAACTGCGCCGGTCCCGAACATGCCCCACTCCAGCCAGCGGCGGCGGGTGAGCAAGGCAATGGCCGCCAGCGCAATGGACACCTGCAGCACGGTGGTGGCCTGGGCCCAGCGGTGGTGCTGGTGCATCTGTTCGTCGGACTTCTTGTCCCAGTCGCGCGACTGCGCTTCCAGGCCTTCGGCCACCGCCTTGATTTCAGTTTTCTCCTTCTCGTAGCGGTCGATCTTGGCCTGGTACTTCTCGCGGTCACCGCTATTGGGGCTCAAGTCACGCGACAGCTCGGCCAGAGACTGCTTCGTGCTCTTGGCCTGGAAGTAGTTCCACTGGTTGGACGCCTCGGTCTTCTTGATGGCCGCGTTGTTCTTGAACATGCCCGCATTGGCCTGGGTGGCGCCGCCCATGTAGGCAAACAGGGCGCCGACCGTGGCGATGATGGCCGTGAAGAGCGCAATCTGGTTGGTCATGCGCTTGCTGGCCTCGTCGCCATGATCATCATGGCCGCCATGCGCGCCGCTGCGTGCATGCTCCAGTTCGTGGTCATGTGGGCCGTGTACGTGAAAGCCGCCTCCGGACATGGGAGTCTCCTTGGATGAATGGGTTGATGGATGTGGCTGGATTGACGCTGCAATGCGTCAGTTGGCGGTGCGGGCTTTCCGCGACGGCTTGGCGTTTCCTAGCCATTGCGTGAGGTCGCGGTGCAGCGCTTCAAGGTCGGCCTGCCGCGTGTACATCATGTGCCCTGCATCGTAGTAGCGGTGGGTGACGCGCGTGCGCACCTCGGCCGGCACATCAAGCTGCGCCAGTGACCAGTCCGTGGCGCTGTAGGGCGTGCCCAGGTCGTAGCGGCCGCTGGCCACCAGCACCTTCAGGTGCGGATTGCGGCGCAGGGCGCGGGCCAGGTCGGGTGTGGTGCTGGCGAAGTGGTTGCCCTGCGCCTCACCGCGGTTCCAGTTCCAACCCTTGTTCACCTCCCCATTGATCACCTTGTAGGGTGCCTGGAGGTCGATGCCCAGGTCCTGGGCGAAGTAGGCCTGCCCTGCCATGGCGTAGGGGCCGCTGATGGCGTCGATGCCCGGGTCAAACTCCCAGGCCCGGCTGCGGTTGGCGCCCATCGGGCCTGTGACGCGCGATTCAAGACGGCCCACGATGCGACCTTGTGGGCGCAGGGCTTCAAAGAAGTAGAGCTGCTCGGTGATGCGCAGGTTGTGTTGCTCGATCAGCGTGGCGCTCAGGCCGGTGAGCTCTGACAGGCGGCGCGCAATGCGGCGCGTGCGATCTGGGGAAAGGCGCGCGCCCAGGTGCAGGGCGGCCAAGTACTCCTCTCCCACGAAGGCCTCGGCGGCTTCGCGCGCCGCATCTGAAGAAGAGCCGAGCTTGCCCTTGAGCAGCCCGTGGTACTGCGAGGTGTTGGCCATGGCCGGCAGGAACAGCGCGTAGGGCAGGTCATTGGCTGGCGTGAAGCGCAGTGTCTGCAGGTCCATGGCGCAGGACACCAGGATCAAGCCCGCCAGCGCCACGCCCGAGGCCTGCAGGCTGTCGGCCAGCGCGGCGCCTCGGGTGGTGCCATAGCTCTCACCGGCCAGGTAGATGGCCGAATTCCAGCGGCGGTGGCGGGCCAGCCACTGGCGCATCACGCCGGTCAAGGCCGCCACATCGCCATCCACACCGAACACCTTCTTGCGCGCGTCGTCGTCGCGCGCCAGTGCCCAACCGGTGTGGGGCGGGTCGAGGAAGACAAGGTCGAAGTGCGCCAGCCAGGTCAGGGGGTTGTCCTGCACAGCGTATGGCGGTGCGGGGGCATAGCCGTCATCCTGAATCACCACGCGCTTGGGGCCTACGGCACCCAATTGCAGCCAGATGGAAGCCGAGCCGGGGCCTCCGTTGAAGGCGAAGCACACGGGCCGAGGCGCAGCGTTCGCCTTGGTCGGCTTGACGCGGTACGAGGTGCACATGACGGCGGCCAGCGGTGGCGCACCGGTGGCGCCCAGCTTTTCATCGAAGACCGGCAGGAACTCTGCGGTGCACTCGTATTGAAGGTTCTCCTCGGGGGTCTGCACCTTCCCCGTGCTGTTCCAGGGTCCGCTGGTCAACAGGGCATCAAGGGCCTGCGCACTGGGAACGCTGTGTGTGGGCGGCGGCGTGGTCGTCGTGGACGCGCTGTCTGCAGCATTCGAGGTTCGGCTCATGGTCGCTTCTTTCGATAGGTGACGAAGGCATAGGGTGCCGGCGCGGCCGGGGCATCTGCAGAGGGTTCCGTGCGTTCGGCGATGTCGTATTCAGCGCGGTTCCACGGGGGGAAGAAGGCGTCGGCCGGTGGCTCTGCGTCGATCTCGGTGAGCACCAGTTCATCGGCCTGCGGCAGGGCCAGTGCGTAGATCTGCGCGCCCCCGATGACGAAGACTCGCGGCAGGCCGTCCAGCCGCGCCAACGCGTCTTCCAGGGAAGTCGCCACATCGGCTCCAGGGCATGATGCCGCGGCATCACGGCTGATGACCACATTGCGTCGGCCGGGCAAGGGGCGGAACGCGGCCGGCAGGCTGTCCCAGGTCTTGCGGCCCATGATGACCGGGCAGCCCATGGTCACGCGGCGGAAGTGCTTGAGGTCTTCCGGGAGGTGCATGAGCAGTTGGTTGTTCCGGCCGATGCCGCCGTTGCGGGTGACGGCGGCAATCAGACTCAGGCAGGCGGGGCGCTTCATGCTTCGGATTTTGCGCGCACCGGGATGAGTGCGGCAGCGATGGCCACCACCACGCAAAGTGCCGCTGCCCAGTCCGTGGCCCGTGGCACTTCGCCCACGATGACGGTGGCGCTCAAGGTGCCCACCACGGGCACCGCCATGATGGAAAACGCACTGGCCGAGGGCGGCAGCTTCTTGGCCATGGAAAACCAGATCACCTGCGCATAGCCATAGTTCAGCAGTACACCGTACACCAGGGACCACCACAGCCCCGCACTGAGCGTGGACATATCGGGAAAGGGCTCGAACAGTGGGGCCAGGACCCAGAAGCAGACCGAGCCCATCAGCATCATCCACACCGTGATCGCCTCCGTGGGCAGGCCGAGTTGCGAACGCCGCATCAGCACGGTACCCAGGGCCCAGCAGAAGGCGGCGCCCTGCATCCACAACACGGCCACCGGGTTGCCCGCCAGGGCATTGAGTTCGTGCGCAGCCAGCAGCCCCACAGCGGCAGTTGCCGCCACCACCGAGATGAAGACCCGGCGCGAGAGCCCTTGTTCACCCAACAGGATGGCCAGCAGCACGGTCCACACCGGCATGGTGAAGCCCAGGATGGCCGCCCGGCCAGAGGGAAGCCCACTCAGACCCACGATGGACAGGCCGTGCCACCCCAGGATGTTGGGCAGGGCCAACCAGGCCACCGCCGCCCACTGGGCGCGCGGCACGCGCAGGTTCACACCGCGCCAGTGGAAGTAGGTAAGGAGCATCAAGGCGCCACCGCTCATGGTCCAGGCGCGAAACCACAGGGGGCTGAGCTCCCGCAGAGAGAACTTCATCATCGGCCAGTTCACGCCCCACATCAGCGTGAGCGCGGCCAGCAGCAGAAGGTCGCGCCCGGTGGGGCGCCAGGCCGACCGCGTCAAACGGCCACCGGTGCCTTGATGGCCGGATGGTGTTGGTAGTCCAGCACCTCGAAGTCCTCGAGCGTGTAGTCGAAGAGGCTCTCAGGCTTGCGGCGGATGTTCAGCGTGGGGTAGGGCAGGGGCTCGCGCGAGAGCTGCAACTGCACCTGCTCCACATGGTTGTCGTAGATGTGGCAGTCGCCACCCGTCCACACGAAGTCGCCCACCTCGAGGTTGCACTGCTGCGCCAGCATGTGGGTGAGCAAGGCGTAGGAGGCGATGTTGAAGGGAACCCCAAGGAAGATGTCGGCGCTGCGTTGGTAGAGCTGGCAACTCAGTGTGCCGCGCCCGCCGGGCTGTGCGGCCGGTGCCACATAGAACTGGAAGAAGGCGTGGCAGGGCATCAGGGCCATCTTGGGCAGGTCCGCCACGTTCCAGGCACTCACGATGATGCGGCGTGAATCGGGGTTGCCGCGCAGCTGGTCCATCACCTGCTGGATCTGGTCGATGTGCCCACCGTCCGGCGTGGGCCAGTTGCGCCACTGCACGCCGTAGACCGGGCCCAGATCGCCGTCTTCACGCGCCCACTCGTCCCAAATGGTGCAGCCGCGTTCCTGCAGCCACTTCACGTTGGAATCCCCGCGCAGGAACCACAGCAGTTCCAGGATGATGCTCTTGAGGTGCACCTTCTTGGTGGTCACCAGCGGGAAGCCTTCCTGAAGATTGAAGCGCATCTGATGGCCGAACACGCTGCGCGTGCCGGTGCCGGTGCGGTCGCCCTTGGCCACGCCATGCTCAAACACATGGCGCATGAAGTCTTCGTACTGGGAGCGGATGGGACGGGAGCTCATGGCTGAATTGTGTCTGAATGCCGGTGCACGGGATGGTGGCGGTGGTGACGCCGTCAGTCCGCAGGCGCTGCGCCATCCAGCCCGAATTGCATTGATGCCAATCGCGCGTAAAGGCCATTGCGGGCGATCAGTTCGGCGTGCGTGCCCTGTTCCACCAGCTCGCCGGCTTCCAGCACCAGGATGCGGTCAGCCCGCTGCACAGTGGCCAGGCGGTGGGCCACCACGATGGTGGTGCGTCCCTGCATCGCCGCTTCCAGTGCGGCCTGCACCATGCGCTCACTCTCTGAATCCAGGGCGCTGGTGGCTTCGTCCAGCAGCAGCAGCGGCGGGTTCTTCAGCATGGCCCGCGCAATGCTGATGCGCTGGCGCTGGCCACCCGACAGGCGCACGCCGCGCTCACCCAGGAAACTCTGGTAGCCCTCGGGCAAGGCGGTGATGAACTCATGTGCATGGGCGGCCTGGGCCGCGGCCACCACCTCCGCATCCGTGGCGTCGGGTCGGCCGTAGCGGATGTTCTCCATGGCGCTGGTGGAGAAGATGACGCTGTCCTGCGGCACGATGCCGATGCGTTCGCGCAGGGCCTTCAGGGCCGCCTGCCGCACCTCCACGCCGTCCACCGTGATGGCGCCTTGTTGTGCATCGTAGTAGCGCAGCAGCAGTTGCAACACCGTGCTCTTGCCTGCGCCGCTGGGGCCCACCAGGGCAACGGTCTGCCCGGGCTGAATGTCCAGGCTCAGGCCCCTGAGGGCCGCGGTGGCAGGCCGAGAGGGATAGTGAAAGGTGACCGCGTCGAAGCGCACGGCCGAGCCGCCATCGGCCACAGGCAGGGCCCGCGCCTGGTCGGCTTCTGCCACGGGGGAGCGGGCGGCCAGCAGTTCCATCAAGCGCTCGGTGGCGCCGGCTGCGCGCAGAAGGTCGCCATACACCTCGGACAGCACAGCCACGCTGCTGATGAGGATGATGACGAAGACCACGGTCTGGCCCAGATGCCCGGCGCTGATGCGGCCCTCCAGCACCGATTGCGTGCCCTGGTACAGGCCCCACAGAAGCGCGGCGAAGGTGGCGGTGATGATGAAGCCCACCAGCACCGCGCGGATGCGCGTGCGCCGCCGAGCCGTCTCGAAGGCGGCCTCGGTGGCGCCGTCAAAACGCTGGGCCTCCCGCGCTTCCTGCGTGTAGCTCTGCACCACGGGCATGGCGTTGAGCACTTCCGCGGCAATGGCACTGGTGTCGGCCACGCGGTCCTGGCTGGCACGCGAGAGCTTGCGCACACGACGCCCGAAGTACAGCGAGGGCAGCACCACCAGGATCAGCATGCCCAGCACCTGCGCCATCACCGCCGGGTTGGTCACCACCAGCATCACCAAGGCGCCGATGCCCATCACCGTGTTGCGCAGGCCCATGCTCAGGGATGAACCCACCACGGTCTGCACCAGGGTGGTGTCGGTGGTCAGGCGGCTGATCACCTCGCCGGTCTGCGTGGTTTCAAAGAACTCGGGGCTTTGCTGCAGCACGTGGGCGTACACCGCCTTGCGCAGGTCGGCCGTGACCCGCTCACCCAGCCAGGTCACCATGTAGAAGCGGGCGGCCGAAAAGACACCCAAGGCCAGGCCAACGGCGAACAGCGCACCGAAGTGTTCGCGCAGGCTCATCAACTGCGCGCCGGGTTCGGCGGCCACCAGGCCCTGATCAATCAGACCCTTGAGCGCCACCGGGAAGGCCAGCGAGCTGGCAGCGGCCAACAACAGAAACGCCAGGGCCAGGATGATCTGCAGCCGGTAGGGCCGAAGGAAGGGCACGAGGCCGCTCAATGAGCGCGGGCTCTTGGCCTTGGCACGCTCCGATGCGCCTGTGCGGCCTTGGCCCATCGCAGTGGCTTCCCCGTTCGGCGCAGCAGAGGCTGGGCCGGTGAGAGACGACGTCGAGGGTTGATTGGAGGGCATGGAGCGATGTAGGCGGAGAAGGGTGGCCGGACTTGTGGCGGGCAACCCTCTAGGGTACCAAGAACCCCATCACAGCTGCAGCCGACCGGCATAACCGGTCATTTCCAGGTAGCCCAGGCCCACGCGCTGCCCCTGCTCGTCATACAGGCTGCTGATGCCTTCCCAGTAGACCGTTCCGGTTCGTTGCCGGTTGTCCAGTTCCTGTGCATCCACGAGGGCCCGAACTGTGTGCCGGCCCGCCGGTGTCTCGATGGACCACTCCACCGGGTAGCGCGCTCCAGTGGCTGCGCTGGTCCACTCGCGCCCCGGACGCATCTGCACTTCATGGGATTCAAAGGGCCGAACCGTACGCCCGGGCGGACGCCACGACCCGCCTGCCCACAGCATGGAACCATCCGCTCGGCGAAGCCTGAAGACGGTCAAGGCGCTGCCGTCCGCCAGATTCATACCCATCCAATCCCAGCCGACCGCATCGGGGTCCAGCAGACTGCTGCTCCACTCATGGTCCAGCCAGGCGATGCCGTGTACCGGTCGCCGCTGACCGTTGAGCAGCAGTTCCCCGCGGGCCTGCATTTGCGGCTGGCTGTAGTAACCGCTGGCATGGCCCGGCCGCGGGCTCTTGCGGCTGTAGCCCTGCGCGCCTTGCAGCAGCACCGGCTGGCTGGTCTGCAGGGTCAGCTTCAGGCCGAAGTTCGCATCGCCGTCATGCCACGCGCCCTGGTACAGAGAATCATCGGGCGGTCCCTTGCGGTTGAGGTGCCAGCGGCCGATGCGCACGTCGGTGTCTTCGCGGCTCGCTTGCGCGAAGGGTTCGCTGCCTGCAGTGGCGAGTCCCTTTACGTCTTGTCCATTCCAACGGGTGATGCGCTCCGCATGCATCAAACGACCCGCGCGCACGTCGGTGAGCGCCGCATGGGCGAACAGCAAATGATGGGGCGAGAGCCGATTCCCCGACGCATCCGGGCGGTCGGCCACCGGGGTGCGGCTGCGGAAGAAGGTGATCTGAAAGCCCAACAGATCGTCGGATCCGCCGAAGTTCCATGGGCCTGATCCGTCCGATATCCGCAGGGCACCGGTGATGTACCACCACTCGATCCGCGTGCCCGCGTGCGATCCGAAGTCGCGGGGCCACTGCAGGGCGCGGCCGGGCTTGGGTTGGTCTTCATCCGTTGCTGCACGTGCCTCTTGATGGCCCACCAGGCCTTCAAGCCCGGCCATCCCCGTCATGCCCGTGAGCCCGGTCAGTGCAGACAACCAACCCCGACGAGACCACATCATGGACATCACCAGTCTTCCCGCACGGCGCGCACCGCATCGGCCGATGCTGCCGCACGCGCGCTCAAGGCCGCCGTCACGCTGCCCGCCAGCAGCACCGCTCCCGCCAGCAGGGCCAAACGGTCCCAGGGCACGATCAAATCCATGGTCCAGTGAAAGCTCTGCGGGTTGACCACATGAACCAGCACGGCACTCACACCCAGGCCCAAGGCCAGTCCGGCGAGTGCGCCGCCCGCCGTCCAAACCGCGCCTTCTCCCGCCACCACGGCCAGGATTTGGCGGCGCGTCAAACCCAAATGTCGCAAGAGGCCGAATTCCTTGCGCCGCGCCAAGACCTGAGCGGAAAAACTGGCTGCGATGCCGAACAGGCCGATGCCGATGGCCAGGGCCTGCAGGTAGTAGGTGACGGCGAAACTGCGGTCGAAAATGCGCATGGAGATGTCCCGAATCTGGCTGGGTACGGCGAATTCGATGAGCGAGGATTCCGGCGCCAGGCCGCGCAGGGCCTGCTGCACGGTGCCGGCATCGGTGCCTGGTTCAAGTTGGAAGGCCAGGTCGTTGATGCGCTGGTCGCCGGTGTGGCTCCGATAGTCTTCGAGGTCGATGGCAACAGCGCCGAACTGCCGCGCATAGTCGCGCCACACGCCCATCACCATCACACGCATCACGGCCTCAACGCCTGCGCTTGAGGGCAGTGGAAGCTCCAGCACCGTTCCCGGCGAGGCGCCGTAGAGCATCTCCATGGCCTCCGTCACGTAGGCGGCCACAGGTTGCTTGCCCTGATCGGTGCCGGGTGCGGTGGCCTGCATCAGACGCGTGCTCGGCAGCACCGGCCCCACCATGGGCAAGACCTGCGCTGGGCTGCGGCCCTGAAGGGCCGAGGGGCTCAGCGGCCGCGCCACCAGGCTTACCGCAGGGCGCTGAGGGTCCAGCACCATGGATCGAACTCGCGCCCCATCCACACGCGTCACACCGGGCAAGGCGGCAGCGGCCTCAATGAAGTTCGGCGGCAGAAAGGCGCCGTCACTGGCCGCCGTGCTGGTGGCCGTTCGGGCATAGAGGTCGGCCGGGAGCACCTGCTCCAGCCACTGCGCCACGCCGCTGCGAAAACTCGACACCATCACCGTCAAGGCCACCGCCAGGCTGAGACTGGCCACGACACCGGCCACCGCCACCGTGGCGGCCTGTCGCTCATGTCGAGCACGGCCCACCGCCAACACCGCCAAGGCATGGTCCTGGGGCTTCAGGCGGAGCAAGAGCACGCCCACCACGGTGGGCACGCATGCAATGCCGCCCAGCAGCAGCAGGGCAACGGCCGCATAGGCTGCCAGCGGCAGTTCCTGCCAGGGCGGCGCAAAGGCCAGGCCCGCACCGATCAGCACCAGCAGTGGGCCCAGCCAATCCGGCATGGCCCGTGTGGTGGATCCACCCAAACCCTTGAGAGCCTGGGCGGGTGCCATCGCACGCGCCTGCAGTGCTGGCGCCCAACCACCCAGGAGTGCGGCCGCCACACCGAGCAGACCGAAGATGGCCGCAGACGATGAGGCGAACTGGAGGCTGGGCACGATGCCCGGGAAGTAGCCACCGCCCAGGTCACCGGCCAACCACCGCAGGGCCATCCAGGCTGCCCCGGTCCCAAGCAGCAGACCGAGCGCACTGCCGGCCAAGCCCAGCAGGAGTGATTCCGCCAGGATCAGGTTCAAGCGCTGTCGAGCTGAGAGTCCCATCACCCCCAACAAGGCCAGTGAAGGCGTTCGTTGGGAAACCGACAGCGCTTGCACCGAGAACACCAGAAAGGCTCCGACGAACAAGGCCACCAAGGCCAGCACCGTGAGGTTGACGCGATAGGCGCGCGACGCTGTGGACACCCGCTGCGACCCTTCATCCGGCGCCTGAAGGCGCGCGCCTTCAGGCCACCAGGCGCGGCCGCTCCAGGTGGTCTGCAAGTCCGCCAGCCGGTAACCTGGGGACAGGCGCAGTTCCACGCGGCTGATGCGTCCCAGCGCATCAAATGAGGACTGCGCCCCCGCAATGTCCAGGACCAGCAGGGGCGATCCTCCGGCAGCCACCGATCCGCCCACCACGAGCTCACGGACCTCCAGTCCCGACTGAATACGCAGGGCTTCGCCCACGCGAACCTTCAAGGCTTGGAACGCGGCGGGATTGAGGAACACCTGGTCGGGCTCCAGAAAACTCAAGCGCGATACCGCCGGTTCGCTCGCCTGCGCTGGAGATGCGCGGGGCAGCAGGTCTGGCGCCACACCGGCGATGGAGAGCGCGTCCAGCCCCAACACCTTAACGGCCAATCGCTCGCCCTGGGCGCGCAGTGCGTAGGTGTCCACCTCCAGCACCGGGGTGGCGGACTGCACGCCGTCCTGTACGGACACTGCGTCCCATACCCGGTCATCGCAGGACTGCGGGCACTGCAAGGCACCATCGGATTGACCGGTGGCACTGCGCACCGCGGAAGAGAACTCCGAGAGCGCCGATTCGTTGATCAGGTGAACGGAAAACGCCAGGGCCACACCCAAGGCGACGGCCAGCACACCCACGCCCTGGCGCCACGGGTGCAGACGCCACTCTCGGAGGCTGATCTCGCGCAGCAGTGTCAGCAGCAAGGCGGGGGGCGTCATGGGTACGCTTGGGGCCGTTGTGAATTCAGGCCGGCGCGATGCCGTCGGCGCGCAGGTGCAGCACCCGATCGGCCACCGCGGCGGCGGCCATGGAATGCGTCACCAGCACACAGGCGGACTGCAGTTGATGTACCTGCTCACGCAGAAGCGCGATCACGCGCTCCGCTGTTTCGGGGTCCAGGTTGCCGGTCGGCTCATCCGCCAGCAACAGGCGCGGGCGGTGCGCGAGTGCGCGGGCAATCGCCACCCGCTGCAATTGCCCACCCGAAAGCGTGCGCGGCTCGCGTGCATCAAAGCCGGAAAGCCCAACGGCCTGCAGCATGGCCTGCACCCGCGCCTCGCGCTCCTGGCCCGGCGTATTCAAGAGCAGCAGCGGCAGCGCCACGTTCTGGGCCACGCTGAGGTGCGGCAGCACATGGAAGGCTTGGAAGACGAAGCCGACCTCCTGCCGGCGCCACAGCGCTTGCGCCTCTTCATCCAGCGACAGCACATCGGCGGAGTCCAACTGGATGCGACCCGCCTGAACCGTGTCCAGCGCAGCCAGACTGTTCAGCAGCGTGGACTTGCCAACACCCGATTCGCCGAGCACAGCCACCAGTTCACCCGGGGCCACGTCGAAGCTGACGTTCCGGAAGATCCAGTGTTCGCCGTAGCGCTTGCCCAGTCCCTCAACCTTGAGCATGGAGCTCCACCATCTTCACCACCTTGTCGGCAGTCGTGGGGTCCTGCGCATTCATCACGCGCCGGCTGCTCATCCCTCGAAGCCAGGTGAGTTGCCGCTTGGCCAATTGCCGTGTGGCGGCGATGCCGGTCTCGCGTATCGAGCAGCGCAACTCATTGCCGGAAAGTTCCGCATCCAGAGCCTGCCAAGCCTGCCGATAGCCCACACAGCGCACCGATGGCAAGTCAAGGTGAAGATCACCGCGTGCGCGCAGGGCCTGCACCTCCTGCAGGAACCCTTCGTCCAGCATGTAGTCAAAGCGCAGGGCGATGCGCTCGTGCAGCCATGAGCGGTCCTGCGGTTCCAGGCTGATCAACTCTCGCGGCATCAGGCCTGATGCCGACGTGCCTGCACCGCGGTGAAAGCTCGACAGCGGCCGCCCGGTCTGCCTCCACACCTCCAGTGCGCGCTGGATGCGTTGTGCATCGTTGGGCTGGAGTCGGGCCGCGGTCTCCGGGTCCACGGTCATCAGTTCATCGTGCAGGGCCGGCCACCCGCGGGCGCGGCCTTCTTCAAGAAGCGAATCGCGCAGGCCCGCGTCGGTGCTGGGCATGGCGTCCAGGCCATCCATCAAGGCCTTGATGTAGAGCATCGTGCCACCCACCAAGAGGGGCAGGCGACCTCGCGCGTTGATCTCGCGGATGAGACGCCGCGCATCCGTGACGAACCGAGCTGCCGAATAGCGATCCGTGGGCTCCATCAGGTCGATCAGATGGTGCGGGATCTGCGAGCGCTGCCGCACCGTGGGTTTGGCCGTGCCGATGTCCATGCCGCGGTAGACCAGGGCCGAATCGACGCTCACGATTTCCACGTCAACTTTGTGAGCCACCATCAGCCCGATGCCGCTCTTGCCACTGGCCGTGGGTCCAATCAAGCCGACCCAACGGTCGAGCGGGTCCGCCACCGGGATCTCAGGGTGCAGGGGCATGGGGAGCTCTGCTGGCAACACGTCGGCGGCGAGCGATTCGCGCGGATGGCTCACGCAAACTTCTCGTGTTGGCCCAGGTAGCGCCACTGGCCAGGCGGCAGCTTGCCCAGCACCACGCTGCCGATGCGCACCCGTTTCAGGCCCAGCACATCCAGTCCCACCAAGTCACACATCCGGCGGATCTGTCGCTTGCGGCCTTCGCGCAGCACGAAGCGCAGCTGGTCCTCGTTCTGCCAGCTCACCTTCGCGGGTTTCAGTCGTACACCGTCGAGGCGCAGTCCATGATTCAACTGCGCCAGTGCGTGCTCGGGCAGGCGTCCTGATCCACGATAGGCCACGCGCACCAGGTACTCTTTTTCCACGTTGGAATCTTCACCGATGAGCTGCTTGGCGATGCGCCCGTCTTGGGTCAGCACCAGCAGACCCGTGGAGTCGATGTCCAGACGGCCGGCTGGTGCCAGATGACGCAGATGTCCCGGATGGAAGCGCTGAGGTCCGCGGTCGTCGGCCCAGCGGGCGTCCGGCTTGATGAGGCTTGCCGCCGGTGGATAGCCGTCTTCGGCTTGTCCACTGACGAAACCAATGGGCTTGTGCAACAGGATGGTCACGCGCTGCGCCTGCTGCTGGCGCGCAGCGGGGTCCACCTCGATACGCGCCTGGGGCAGTACCCGCTGACCCAGTACGGCCATCCGTCCGTCCACCTTCACCCACCCCGCCTCGATCCACTCGTCCGCCTCGCGGCGTGACGCCAAGCCCAGCGCCGTCATGCGCTTGGAAAGTCGTTCGCCATCAGGGTGGGGGGCCGCGTTCGGTTCGGTGGTCTTCATTGGGTGGGCAGGGCGGCCGGGTCAGCGGCCGCGCATGAAAAACTGGTCCAGTTCGCGCAGACTCAGCATCCGCCAGGTGGGGCGGCCGTGGTTGCATTGGTCGGACCGCTCGGTGCGTTCCATGTCCCGCAGCAGAGCGTTCATCTCGGGGATGGTCAGGGCTCGATTTGCGCGTACCGCGCCGTGGCAAGCCATCGAGGCCAAGAGATCATCTCGTGTGCGGCCCACGACGCGGCTGGCGCCCCACTGGCCCAAGTCGGCCAGCACGCTGCGCGCCAGGGCCACGGGGTCCGCGTGGGGCAGGGCCGCGGGGCGGCTGCGCACCGCCATCGTGGTCGGGCCCAAGGGCGAAAGGTCCAGGCCCAGCTCTCCAAGGGTGGCGCCATGCTCCTGCGCGGCGGCCATCTCCGCTGGCGTGGCGGCAAACGTGGCCGGAATCAGCAGGGGCTGGGCTGCCAAGGCGCCACCGCGCGCGGCGTCATCGGCCTTCAGCTTCTCGTACACGATCCGCTCGTGCGCCGCGTGCATGTCCACCAAGACCAGCCCGTTGCGGCATTCGGCCAGGATGTAGGCGCCGTGCAGTTGCGCCAGTGCTCGGCCCAGCGGCCACTCCTGAGCGTGTGTGTGCGCGTGATCCGTGTGCAACGAAGCCGCTGGCACGGAAGTGGCGAGTTCGTAGGACGACGGTGTGGGTGCGCGACCCTCAATTCCTTGGGTGGGCTGGTCGGCCACCCTCGGGTGCTCGCCCTCCGAGGACCATGGCGCATACAGGGCTTGCGCCGTCTGCAAGGCCAAAGCCGTCTGGGTGGCCGTGAGTCGAATGTCTGTCGTGATGGCGGGCCGTTGCCAGGCTGAAGCGGGGGTTGACGGTGCTGAAGCCGCAGCGCCAGTGGTGGTGCCCGCAGCAAGTCCCGAACGCGGCTGCGCCAACACTTTTTCAATGGCCTGCTGCACCACCTGATGCACCGCTCGACCATCCCGAAACCGCACCTCGGTCTTCGCGGGGTGCACGTTCACGTCCACCAGCTCGGGCGCAATCTCCAGGAACAGCACACAAGCCGGCTGGCGCTGCCCGTGCAACACGTCTTCATAGGCTGCGCGCAATGCATGGCTGATCAGCTTGTCGCGCACATAGCGGCCGTTGACGAAGACATGCTGTTGGTCGGCCCTTTGGCGGGCCACATCCGGCAGGCCCACCCGGCCCCGCAGACTCAAGGGGCCTGCTTCGGCCTGCACCGGAAGGCTGGCGGCATGGAACTCCTCGCCCAGCACTTCACGGATGCGCCGGTGGCGCGCGGCGTCGCTGGTGGCGCCTTCTTCAATCAGTGGCGGAACCCGCCATTGCTGCACCAGGCGTCCTTCGTGCCACAGAGAGAAGCTCACGTCCGGCCGCGCCAGCGCATGGCGTCGCAGGGCGTCCACGCAATGCGCCAGTTCGGTGGCCTCGCTCTTGAGAAACTTTCGGCGTGCCGGTGTGGAGAAAAACAATTCCCGCACCTCCACCGTGGTGCCCACTGCGCGGGTGGCCGCGCCGATTTCACCGCTGCGGGCTTCCAGTGCGGTGGCATGCGCGGCCTGCGGGGTTCGGCTGATGATCTTCATCTCCGACACCGACGCAATGGCGGCCAGGGCTTCACCTCGAAACCCCATGGTGCCGACCTGCTCCAAGTCCTGAAGGCTGCCAATCTTGCTCGTGGCATGGCGCCGCAAGGCCAGCGGCAACTCGGCTGAGGGGATACCCAAGCCGTCATCTTCAATCACGATGGCCCGAATACCGCCACTGGATAGGCGCACCGTGATCTCCCTGGCCCCGGCGTCCAGCGCGTTGTCCAGCAGCTCACGCACCACCGAAGCCGGTCTTTCCACCACTTCGCCAGCGGCGATCTGGCTGATCAGCTCGTCGGGGAGCTCAGCGATGGGGCGGCGGGAACGAGACGAGTCGGGCGCCAGCGGGGCAAGGGACATGGCGGGATTGTAGGGATGGGACAATTCCCTTCCATGGATGCCGCTCTGTTCCTGATCGATTTCATTCTGCACGTCGACCGCCACTTGGCTGAATTCGTGGCCGCTTACGGGCCTTGGGTTTACGCGCTGCTGTTCCTCATCGTCTTCGTGGAGACCGGGCTGGTGGTCATGCCCTTTCTTCCGGGAGATTCCCTGCTGTTCGTCACCGGCGCGCTGGCCGGGGCTGGCCTCATCGACATCCAGTTGGTGATCGTGCTGCTGTTGGTGGCGGCCATTACCGGCGACCAGGTCAACTTCACCATCGGCTCTCGAGTCGGTCAGAAGGTCTGGACCTGGGAACAGAGCCGTTGGTTCAACCGCCGCGCGTTTGAGCAGGCCCACGACTTCTATGAACGCCATGGCGGCGTGACGATCATCATCGCGCGCTTCATGCCCTTCATCCGCACCTTTGCGCCGTTCGTGGCGGGCGTGGCGGCGATGGACCGTCGCCGCTTCACGCTCTACAACGTGGTGGGCGCCTTGATCTGGGTGGTGGGGCTCACGCTGGCCGGTTATTGGTTCGGCAACATGGAATGGGTTCAGCGCAACCTCAGCAAGATCATCTGGGCGCTGATCATCATCCCTGGCCTGATCGCCATCTTCGGCGCCTGGCGGGCGCGGCGCGCGGGCTGATCAAGGCCCCGGCCTCAACCTTCCGGCCTCAAGGAGCGTGCAGCGCGCGCCGCAATTCCGCGGCGCAAAGCGCCACGGCGGCATGCGCCTCTTCCAGCACGCGGCCCATCAGGATGAAGCCGTGGATCTGCC
>JAIYCN010000278.1 GCA_027487995.1 Rubrivivax sp.
ATCGGCATCATCCCGCCGGGCTTGGACGAGCGTGGCAAGCCGCACCATGCGCGCCAGTATTCGATCGCCTCGCCGCGCAACGGTGAGCGACCGGGCTACAACAATCTTTCGCTGACCATCAAGCGCGTACTGGAGGACCACCAGGGCAATCCGGTGCGGGGCGTGGCCAGCAACTACATGTGCGACCTGCAGGTGGGCGACACGGTGGAGGTGATCGGGCCCTTCGGTTCGAGCTTCCTGATGCCCAACCACCCCAAGAGCCAAATCGTGATGATCTGCACCGGCACTGGCAGTGCGCCGATGCGGGCGATGACGGAGTGGCGGCGTCGAATGCGCGCATCGGGCAAGTTTGAGAGCGGCAAACTGATGCTGTTCTTCGGTGCCCGCACCAAGGAAGAACTGCCGTACTTCGGCCCGCTGCAGTCGCTTCCGCACGACTTCATCGACATCAACCTGGCCTTCAGCCGCACGCCGGGTCAGCCCAGGCGCTATGTGCAGGACCTGATGCGCGAGCGTTCAGCGGACCTCGCCAAGCTGCTGGCCGACCCCAACGCCTGCTTCTACGTGTGTGGCCTCAAGGCCATGGAAGAGGGCGTGGTGCTGGCGCTGCAGGAGGTGGCCAAGGCCGCCGGGTTGGATTGGGATGCCGTGGGCGCGGAGATGAAGAAGCAGGGGCGTCTGCACCTGGAGACCTATTGACCAATTGGTCAACGGTTGCGAAGTTCGAAGAGGGTAGGGGAACACGATGGATCTGAGCCAGAAGAGCGTGCTCGTGGTGGGCGCCGGCATCATGGGAGCGGGCATTGCCCAGGTGGCTGCGCAGGCCATGCGCGGCGATGGCCAGCGCGTGTTCCTGCACGATGCCCGCGCCGGCGCTGCATCGGATGCCAAGACGAAATTGGCTGCCACGCTGGACGGTTTGGTGGCGAAGGGCAAGCTGAGTGCCGATGCGGCATCGGCCGCCCTGGCGCGCATCGTGCCCGTCAGTGCTGTGGGTGAAGCCGCAGCCGTGGGGCTGGTGGTGGAGGCCGTGGTCGAGCGGTTGGATGTGAAGCGCTCACTGTTCGGTGAATTGGAGGCATTGGTGGCCGAAGACTGCGTTTTGGCCACCAACACCTCCTCCATTTCCGTGACGGCGATTGCCAACGGCCTCAAGCGCCCGGAGCGCCTGGTGGGTATGCACTTCTTCAACCCGGTGCCGCTGATGAAGCTGGTGGAGGTGGTCTCCGGGCTGCACACCGACCCGGCGGTGGCCCAGGCCATCTTTGAGCTCAGCACCGTGTGGGGCAAGGTGCCCGTGCACGCCAAGAGCACGCCAGGCTTCATCGTCAACCGGATTGCGCGGCCCTATTACGCTGAGACGCTGGCCATTTTGCAGGAGCAGGCGGCGGCGCCGGAAGTGCTCGATGCCTGCCTGAAGACCGTGGGTTTCCGCATGGGCCCCTGCGAGCTCATGGACCTCATCGGCCACGACACCAACTTTGCCGTGACCAACTCGGTGTACGAGGCCAACTTCTACGACAAGCGTTACGTGCCATCGCTGGTGCAGCGCGAACTGGTGGACGGCGGCATGCTGGGTCGCAAGAGTGGTCGCGGGTTCTATCGATATCCGCAGGGTGTTCCGGCCTTGCCGCCAGTGTCGGTTGAGGCGGTGGCCGCGTCAGCCGCCGCGCGTGCGGTGGCCCCGGCCGCCACAGACGACCGGCACGCCGGCGTGGTGGTGCAGGGTGTGCACATCGTGCCAACGGACGGACGCACCGCCCGCGCCTGGGTGCGCGAACTCGGCACATCGGCCGTGGTGGTTCACGACCGGCTGATGGGCAAGCGCGAAAGCGCCGCGGAGGGTGCACGCGCGCCGGCCTTGGCCTATGCGGCCGCCCCGGGGCTGAGCGCCGAACAGCGCGCGGTGGCGGTGGCTCACCTCATGAGCCAGGGTGTGGAGCCGCACCAAGTGAGCGACACGCCGGGCTTGGTGGTGGCGCGCACCGTGGCCATGCTGATCAACGAGGCGGCCGATGCGGTGCAGCAGGGTGTGTGCACGCCTGACGGTGCCGATGCGGCCATGAAGCTGGGTGTGAACTACCCGGCTGGTCCGTTCGATTGGCTGCGTTCCTGGGATGCGGCGCAGGTGGTGGGGCTTCTGGACCACCTCGATGCGCACTACCGCGGCGAGCGCTACCGCGTCAGCCCTTGGTTGCGCGCGCAAGTGGTGTAGCGGCGACAACCCGCTGCGCGTTGGGCTGCGAATCCGGCCCTGTACCCTAAAGGTAGGTTCCCGCCCACGTCACCACACGGCCGCCGCTGCCCAGCTTGAAACGGGCCAGCCCCGGGTTCGCAAGCGTGTTGACACCGCCAAGGTCGAGCTGCTCCACACCGCGCTCGGCCAGCAGGCGGCACCCTTGCCACAGCAGCAGGTTGTGGGCGCTGTGTTCGCGCCCCTCCTCGTTCGTCCATCCCAGGTGATAGGTGGCCGTGCGGCCGTGAACCAGGAACATCATGCCGGCACAGGGCTGGCGCTGCAGGTCGGCCGCCAGGGTGAGCAGGGCCTGTGACGGCTTGCGGTGCGCATTCTGGAAGGCCTCCACGAATCCGGAGGGCAGCGTGAGGTAGCGGCGCTCCTGGCGCTGTTGTGCTTCGGCTTGGACCAACCAGTCGAAGTCCGAGGTCTTGCTGCCGCAAACCCGCACCTTCAAGGGGCTGCGTTCGGCCGCGCTCAAGCGGTTGCGCCAACGGCCCTCCTGCGCGGCTCGGCGGTCGGCCTCTGGGCGGGTGAGGTCGAGCAGGACCGTGGAGCGGCCTGTCGCAAGGCGGGGACGACCCTCGAACGCATGGGGTGTGGACACGGCATCGCTGGCCAGCACGTCAACAGCAGGGCTGAACAACGCCAGGCGTGGCCGCCGAAGCGGAAAGGTCTTGCGAATCAGCGCCAGGGCTTGGACCTGGGCGGCGTGGCTGCTTTTCGCAGCCCACAGGGGCCCGCCTTGGCAGAAGGTGAACCGCACGAACCAGGGTAGACGCTGCACGATGAACTGCGCTGCGCCAACCCAGGGCGATTTGAGCGATTCGTCCTGGGTGACGGCCACACGCAGGCAGGGCACACCCAGGGCCTGCATGGCCTGGCCGTAGACCCAGGATTGGTGCAGACCCGCCGCCGACTGGTCGGCAAAGGTCTCCCATCGGTGGCGGTCATCCAGGTTCCAGTGCGCATGCATGCCGTGATTACACTCGAATTGATGAAGCCCAATCCCAGTGACGCCCCCACGCAGGCCCCCGCGCCCACCGATTCCGGTGTGGGCGCGGTGATGGGTTGGCGCTTGCCCGGTGAGCGGCTCACACCCACTGGCTGGGCCGTGTTGGCGGCGGTCTTCGTGCTGCCGGTGTTGGGTCTGGGGCTTCTGCTTGATGCACTCGTTCAGTGGGTCTTCGGCTGGTGCCTGGGCGTGTGGTGCTGGTTCTGATGGAGCAGGTCGACGCGGTGGTGATTGGCGCCGGCGTGGTGGGTCTGGCGGTGGCCCGTGAGTTGGCCTTGGCCGGGCGCGACGTGCTGATCCTGGAATCCCAGTCTGCCTTTGGCATGGGAGTGAGTTCGCGCAGCAGCGAAGTGCTGCATGCCGGCCTGTACTACCCCACCGGCTCGCTGAAGGCCGAACTGTGCGTGCGCGGCAAGGCTTTGCTGCTGGACCACGCCAGGAAGTGCCATGTGCCTTACCGCTTGACGGGCAAGTTGGTGGTGGCCACGCAGCAGGATGAAGTCGGGGCCATCGAGCGCTTGCATGCGCAGGCGGTGGCCAACGGCGTGCCGGGTGTGTCACTGATGGACGGCGCCGCTGCGCGAGCGCTGGAGCCTGCGCTGCGCGCGCAAGCCGCCCTGCATTCGGAAGGCACCGGCATCATCGACAGCCACACCCTGATGTTGTCCCTGCTGGGGCAGGCGCAGGACCACGGCGCGCATCTGGCCTTGCGCAGCCCGGTCACGGGTGGTCAGGTGCAGTCGGATGGTTCGGTGATGCTGAGCGTGGGTGGAGACGAACCCTTGCAGTTGCGCGCCCGCACCGTGGTCAATGCCGCTGGCCTGACCGCACCGGCACTTTCGCGGCGCATCGAGGGGCTGCCCCCGTCGTCGACTCCGAATGCCCATTTCTGCAAGGGCCACTATTTCAGCCTGCAGGGCAGGGTGCCGTTTTCGCGCTTGATCTATCCGGTGCACACGGCCGCGGGCCTGGGCACGCACTTGACGCTGGACATGGGGGGACAGGCGCGCTTTGGTCCCGATGTGG
>JAIYCN010000148.1 GCA_027487995.1 Rubrivivax sp.
GAGCCCGGCCGCGACTGAGCCGCGGCCGCCCAACATCGTCGTCATCCTCGACGATGACTTCGGCTACGGCAGCCTGGGGGCCTACGGCGCGGATCCGGCGCTCGTGCGCACGCCGAACCTCGATCGCCTCGCGCGCGAGGGCCGGCGTTTCACCCACGCGTACACGCCGTCGTCCGTCTGCACGCCGACCCGCTACGCGCTCGTCACCGGCCGTTATTGCTGGCGCACGTCGCTCAATCACGGCGGCGTCGCCAACACGCTCGATCCGCTCCTGATCGAGACCTCGCGCCCGACGATTGCCTCCCTGCTGAAGAAACACGGCTACGTCACCGGGTTTGTCGGCAAGTGGCACCTCGGGTATGGCACGGCGCCCCGCGTCGACTACACGCGGGAACTGAAGCCCGGTCCGCTCGAGCTCGGCTTCGACTACCAGTTCGCCGTGCCGCAGAATCACAACGACATCACGCGGGTCTTCGTCGAGGACCACCGCGTGTTCGGCCTGCGCTCGGCCAAGCTGACGCCCGCTCCGGGCAAGCTCGGCCTGGATGCCCCGGAGCGGGACGACCCGCAAACGATGGGTGCGCTCACGGATCGCGCCGTGGCTTGGCTGGAAAAACAGGCCGGCGGGGCGGCGCCCTTCTTCCTTTATTACGCCCCGGTCGCCGTCCACGAGCTGATCACGCCGTCAGCCGAAAGCCACGGCTCCAGCCCGGCCGGCGCCTACGGCGACTTCATCCACGACCTCGATCGCAGCGTCGGGCGCATCCTCGCCGCCCTCGCGAAGCAGGATGCCCTCGGGCAAACCCTCATCGTGTTCACCAGCGACAACGGCGGCGTCGTTCACCCCGGGAGCAAGACGGGCGCCAACCAGGTCGCGATTGAGGCCGGCCTGAGAATCAACGGCGCGTTGCGGGGCGGCAAACACGACATCTGGGAAGGGGGATTCAGGGTGCCCTTTCTGGTCCGCTGGCCGGGCCGCGTACCCGCCGGCACCACGAGCGACGCGCTGATCGGCGTGGTGGATCTTTTCGCCACCGTCGCCGCGATCGTCGGTGAAACGCGGCTCGACCGCGCGACCACCGCGCCGGACAGCGTCAACGTTCTGCCCGCCTGGCTCGGCCCATCCTCCACGCCATCGCTCCGGGATGATCTCATCCTGCAAAGCGCGAACGGGGTCTACGCGATCCGCAGCGGGCCGTGGAAGTGGATCGAGGGCGTGCCGCTGGCGCCCAAGGGGAAGAAGGCTCCGGCGGCCACCGGTCCGAAGGCGGACCAGTTCCGGCCGCGCCTCGTGAACCTGGTGGACGATCCCGGCGAGACGCAGGACGTCGCCGCGGCGCACCCCGAAATCGCCCGGCGCCTCGCCGAAACCCTGCGCCGGCATCGCACCCAGGGTTTCAGCCGGGACTGAGGGCCGGCCCAGGGCCCGACGGGCGAGGACGGGGTCAGGTCCGGATTCCGCACCATCGCGTGGCGGCCGGCGCATCCGGGCGGCCGGCCGGCGCTCTTACCCTCACGGCCACAAGCCGCGTGCACTTCGGCGCGGGGGATAGAAGTCCTGCCCGCGAACGGTCCCGATCAGCCCAGCGCAAACTTTGAGCTTCCAGATATGACCCGCCTACCCTCCTCAACCTTGAGGCCTTCGAGCAAGAGTTGGGAATCGATCGCGGGGGCAGGTTCAGCGGAGGTTCGCGGCCTCATCCATCAGCGGGTGTTCGAAGGCCGAGGCGTACGCGTTGAGGGTGCGGGCTGGAATGCGCAGCTTCTTCGCGGCGGTGCGCCAGTCGGCCACCACGGCGTGCACTTCGCGGACGATGGCTTTCGCGGCGGTGGGGCTTAGTCCGAAGCGCGGCGCGGCCGCTAACGCAGCTTCGATACTGGCATCAGCGGCCTCCTCCGAGATGGCCGTCTGGGGCATCGGGGCTCGTTCGATCTGGGGGACGGGGTTGAGGTCGTAGGCTGGGGAGAGTGACCACTTCCCCGCTGTGCGCATCAAGAAGCCGTGGTTGCGGAGGTGGTCGTCGCAGTTGCTTGCGAGCAGGGAAAACACGAGACGGCGCCAGAGTTCACGTAGGTCGCCAGCCACGTCGTCACCGAACTGACGGATGCCATCGGCGAGGAGGGTGTAGGCGCCAGGCTCTCCCTGCGGCAGTCCGAGCAGGCTGTTCGCGGAGATGAAGGGCAGACGTTGGTCTCCGTCGCGATCGAAGCGCGTGATGACCGACACGCTGCGTCCACCGACCGTGATGAGTTGGGACTCCGCCACGTTGATGCCAGCGTGCTTGGCCAGATGGAGGGCAAGCACCTCGCCGGCAGCGATGTCACGCACGTCGTCAGGCTTGGGAAACTTGGCCATGGCGAGCCGACCATCGTTCAGCGAAACCGCAGACTTGGGCCGGGCGCCACCGAGCGGTGAGCCGGCCCCGAGCAGGAAGCGCAGGTCGGCGGCGGTTTCGGTTTCACCATGGATGGCGTCGGCGGCCCGCAGTAATGCGGCCAGACTCACGATAGGAGGAAGCTTACCGCCCGTCGCGGCGAGGAAGGCGCCGGCAGGTCCGGTGCGGAAGCGCAATGCCCCGATGCGGGCGGTGTCATCGAGGGCCAGAACGTAGTCGAGTTCGCGGTAGGGCTTGCGGTCGAGGACCTGTTTGCGGACCGCCCGCTCGATCAGGATTCGTCCCCAGCGGTCAGGACCGCAGTCCTGCATCGCCCCGAACAGCGAGGCCCCGTGCATCGGGCTCGGGCCCAGCGGCAGACTGGTGGGGTCGATGGAAAACGAGCCGGTACGAGTCAGCCATTCACGGGCGTACTCGAACGTCACCGCCGCGCTGCGTTCGGCCGTGCGTAAGCGCCCCACGAGATGCGTCGTGCCCTGCCAATCGATGTGCACCTCGACGCTCATGCTTGGCGCCGCCGAATGCGCTTGGGTAAGCGCTGCTCATCGAGGTTCAGTCCAAGCGCGTCGTCGCTCGGGGAGGCAAGGTTGGCGAGCCGGTCATGGAGCTGGAGGATGAAGGCCGCCGTGGCCAATGTGCCGGTGGCCACCCTCGGATCGCCTCGTTCCATGCGCCAGAGCGTATCCCGACTCACGAAGAGGCGAGCCGCCATGTCGTCGGTCGAGATACCGCGCTTCCTCCGCGCCAAAGCGAGTTCCCGGCCCAACTTACGAAGGGCATGTGC
>JAIYCN010000312.1 GCA_027487995.1 Rubrivivax sp.
CCGCGCCAGCCGCACCGGTGCATCGGCCGAAGCAGTGTTCCATCCGGGCAACACTGCTGCTTCGTGTTTTCCCGTAGAGGCGCTCCATTCGGGCAGAGTCGGAGCAGGATGCAGACTGCGCAATGGTGCAATTCATAACCCAAGGTTATGGCCGTGCCTCGATTCGTCAGACCCGGCCAAACCACCGCATGGCCACCCCGCGCTACATTTTCTGAAGACCTACCCGGCCCTCGCATGGGCCTTGTTCTGGAGAACTGCATGAAACTCAAGCCCATCGTCCAGGCCCTGGCGGCCCTGAGCCTGATTTCTCCGGCCCTGGCGCAACAGGCCACCGAGCAGAAGGTGGAGATCACCGGCTCGAGCATCAAGCGACTGGCCAGCGAGGGCGCGCTGCCTGTGCAGGTGATCACGCGCCAGGACATGGAGCGCCAAGGCATCACCAGCGCTGAGCAACTCATCTTCACGCTCACGGCCAACGGCAACGGTTTGGACAACCTGGCATCCAATGCGGATGTGGTTGCAGGTGCCGCGCGCGGCATGAACGGCTTGAGTGCGGCCAACCTGCGCAATCAGGGTGCTGCCAGCACGCTGGTGCTGCTCAATGGCCGCCGTGTGGCCGCCCACGGTCTGAACGGCGGCATCGTCGACTTGAACTCCATCCCGATGGCCGCGGTCGAGCGGGTGGAAGTGCTCAAGGACGGCGCTTCGTCCCTGTATGGCACGGACGCCATCGGCGGCGTGATCAACTTCATCCTGCGGCGCGACTTCCGCGGCCTGGAAGCCCAGGCCTATAACGACGTGACACAGGCCGGCGGCGGCAACGTCCGGCGTGTGCGCCTGGTGGGTGGAGCGGGCAATCTGGACAAGGACGGCTACAACCTGCTGGCCTCGGTGTCGGTGAGTGATTCCAGCGCCCTGCGTGGCGACCAGCGCGACTTCGTCAACACCTTCCAGCCCGACCGCGGCCTGAGCGTGGACACCCGCGGCACCCCCTTTGCCACGGTGTTCGCCATTTCCTCCCTCTACAACGGGCTCAGCCGGGACAACATCAACACCACGGGCCGGGGCACCGGCCCCACCCTGCCGGGTGGCACCCTGGCCTACAACGGCATCAACGTGCTGGACCTGCCGGGCATGCCGGGCTGCAACTCGATCGACGGCATGTCCGCCTACGACGAGAAGCTCTGGGCCACCCCCAACGCGGCCTTCGGCTGCGCCTGGGACACGGGCCGCGCGGCGGTGCTGCAACAGCCCATCCGCACCACCAATGCGGTGCTGCGCGGCACGGCCCGTGCCGGTGAACACCTGCTGTCGGCCGAAGCCGTCTTCGGGCGCGCCGATTCGGCCAAGTCCTTCTCACCCAACCAGATCTCCAGCAGCACGGCCACCACCAGCCCGCTGTTCAACCTGGCCTACCCCAGCACGGGCGCGTCCTACAACTATGTATTCGACGCCCTGGCGAATGCCTTCCCGCAACTGTCGGCCAACCGCGGTCAGCCCCTGGCCATGCGCTGGCGCTGCATGCCCTGCGGCAACCGCGAAATTGAAACCAGTGCGGACACCTCGCGCTTCCTGATCTCCGCAGAGGGTCCGCTGTTCGGCGGCTGGGACTACCGCGCGGGGGCCTCCACCGCCACCAGCGACACGGTGTCGCTGCTGGGCGGCGGCTACCACTACGGCCGCGAACTGGCCGCGCTCATCAACACCGGCGTGCTCAACCCCTTCCTGCGTGCAGGCGAAAACCAAACTGCACAGGCCCTGGCTGAACTCGAGAAGATTTCGGCGCGTGGGGTCAACCTGTACGGCGGCAAGATGACGATGCGTCAGATCGACGCCGTCGCCTCGGGCCCCGTGTTCAAGGCCCCGGGTGGTGAAGCCATGGCCGCCGTGGGTGTGGATCTGCGTACCGAGCGCTACCAGTTCAATGGCACCGAAACAGACCTGGCCACGCAAGCGCGCATCTTCAACGCACCCTTCGACAGCGTGAACACGCTGGCACCTGTCAAGCGCGACATCAAGGCCGTGTACGGCGAACTGATGGTGCCGCTGCACAAGCGCGCCGAGGTCACGCTCTCGGTCCGCCGTGACGACTACACGGGCTTTGGCAGCACCACCAACCCCAAGGCATCGTTCCGCTTGTCGCCGGTGGACAGCCTGGTGCTGCGCGGCTCCACCAGCTCGGGCTTCCGTGTGCCCACCTTCAACCAGCTCTTCTTCGGTGTCACCGAGTCGCCCTACAGCGGCAAGGACCTGGTGGACCCCTTCAAGTGCGTGGGTGGCAAGGTCGACGCCACCAAGCCCGAGTGTGCCGCCATCACGCCGCTCATCCTCACGGGTGGCAAACCCGACCTGGGCCCGGAAAAGAGCCGCAGCTACACGGTGGGTGCAGTGTGGGAGCCGGTGCGCAACTACACGCTGGGCGCCGACCTTTGGCAGATCCGCCGCGAAGGCACCATCCAGTCCCTGGGCCTGACCACCATCGTGGCCAACTACACCCTGTTCCCGGACAACTTCATTCGGGATGCGTCCGGCAACATCGCCAAGGTGGACCAGCGCTGGGTGAACGCCGGTGAATCCGTGACCAAGGGCCTGGACCTCACCGCGCGCGCCACCGGACGCCTGGGTTCCGGCCAGTGGACACTGATGGCCGAGGGCACGCGCCTGCTGGACAAGAGCTCACGCCTGATCGCCAGCGCGCCCTTCAGCGCCAGCGAAGTGGGCGTGTTCACCCGTGCGGGCGACATTGGCCTGCGCTGGAAGCACAACATCCTGGCCACCTGGTCGCAGGGCAACTGGTCCACGACTGCGGTGCAGCGCTACCGCGCCGGCTACAAGGACTTCGTGCTGCCTGGCGTGGCCAATGGCAGCATCGTGCCCCCGAACTTCAACCCGGACGTGGCGGCCTACATCACGCATGACCTCAGCGTGCGCTACACCGGCGTGAAGAACATGGGCATCACGCTTGGTGTGAAGAACATCTTCGACCGCGACCCGCCCTTCTCGGCCGCCTACGACAGCAACACCGGTGCGGGCAGTTCGTGGGAGCCGCGTGTGGCCGACCCACGTGGTCGCGCATTCACGATGACGCTGGACTACAAGTTCTTCTGATCGGGTCCTTTGTAGTCTCGACATCGTGAGGCTGCGGCACCTCGAGGTCTTTCACGCCGTGATGCGCGCCGGCACCGTCAGCGGTGCCGCGCGCCTGCTGCACATTTCCCAGCCGGCGGTCACGAAAGTGCTGCAGCACGCCGAGGCACAGCTGGGCCTCGTCCTGTTCGAGCGGGTGCGTGGGAAGTTCTACCCCACGCCTGAGGCGCATCGGCTTTTCGGCGAGGTCGACAAGCTGCATGCCGAATTGGTGTCCATCAGGCGCCTGGCCGCCAACCTAAAGGCGGGTCCGCAGCAGCGCGTGCGCCTCTCGGCCACACCCGCCTTGGGCGCCACGGTGGTGCCCAGCGCCGTGGCGCGGTGGTCGCGCCTGTTTACCGATGGCCACTGCGAACTGGCCACGCACCACACACGCGAATTGGTGCAGGCGCTGGTGTTGTCAGAACTGGACCTGGGCCTCACCTTGCACGACCCCCGCCACCCGGGAGTGCACGCCGAAGTCCTGACCCAAGCGCCCATGATGGCACTGGTGCCCGCGCGCGGGGCCGCCCTGCGGGCGCGCTCGCCGCTGAGCCTGGAGGCGCTGCCCACGGCGCTGATCGGCCTGTCGCCCACCGACCCCCTGGGCCTGCGGGTCACGGCTGAGTGCGAAGCGCTGGGGTTGGCTTTGCATCCGGTGGTATCCGTGCAGACCTATCAACTGGCGCGGCAGCTGGCCGAAGCCGGTGTGGGGGCGGCCATCGTAGACCCCTTCACCGCCGCCAGCGCAGACCGCGAACGGGTGGCCGTACGGCCGCTGGAGCCTGCCATCATGGTGCCGCTGGTGCTGCTCACACCGGTGTCGGCCCCCATCTCGCAGGCCGCGCGCCGCCTGGTTCAGGAGGTTCGTGAATCGGCCAGCGCGTGCCTGAAGAACGCGGGCATTGATGAGAGTGAGGCCGCTCCGCCCGTGCCGATCGTCTCGCCTGTGCAGCGCAGCCGTGCTGCGCGGCGTTGACACAATGATGCCGAGCATGATCGCCTGCGAGGCAGTCCCCGTACACCCCGACTTCGTGCACCTGTCCACGCTGCCTGGCATCGCGGTGGACATTCGGTATGCCGGCACCGACAACTTCAGCGGACGGTGCCTGTATGCGAACCTGGACTGCGCCTGGCTGCGCAGCCCGGCAGCCCAAGGCTTGTCGAAGGCCTCGCAGTGGCTTGCCGAGCACCGCCCGGGCTACCGGCTGCTGGTGCTGGATGCGCTGCGGCCGCAGCGCGTGCAGGACGCCATCTGGGCGGATGTGCAGCACACGCCCATGGCCGCCTACTTCGCCGAACCCGTCCGCGGCTCCATCCATTCCTTCGGCATGGCGGTGGATGTCACGCTGTTGGACCCGCAGGGCCGCGAGTGCGACATGGGCACGGGCTATGACGAAATGACGGTCCTCTCGCACCCGTCCCTGGAAACCCGTCACTTGGCGCTGGGCCTGCTACGGGCTGATCAACTTGTCCATCGAGGCCTGCTCTACGCGGCCATGGCCGAAGGCGGTTTCCTGGGCATCAGCACCGAATGGTGGCACTTCGACCATGGCGACCGGGATGCGGTGCGGCGCGACCTGCAGCGGGTGGCCTGAGCCCGTCGACCAACGCGAAAGGATCATGCTGTGAACCAGGAAGCGCGCACACTTGTAGACGGCGTTGATGAACAGTCGCTCGCCGGCCATCCTGCTCTTCAACGACGCCGTCTCCTGCAGACAGCGGCGGCCAGCATTTGCACGGGCGCGCTCGGGTCGGGATTGGCCTTCGCAACGACCGATGCGCACGGCCAGACACCAGCCCTGGACAAAACGGGCGGAAGCCGCAGCGCGACGGCGCTGCCCGCCTCACCCCCTATCAAACCCCCGCGCCTGCAGCCTGGGCAGACCATTGGCCTGGTGGCCCCATCGGGTGCCATGCCCGAACGGTTGCCGCTGGAAGTGGCCATCGACACCCTGACGGCGCTGGGCTTTCGAGTGAAGGAGAGCCCCAACCTGCGCGCGCGACGTGGGCAGTTCGCGGGCACCGATGCGCAACGCGCAGCGGGCCTCAATGCAATGTTCGCCGACCCGGACGTGCATGGTGTGTTGGCCATCACCGGTGGGTCTGGTGCCAACCGCATCCTGCCCCTGCTGGACTACGCGCAGCTGAGGCGCACGCCGAAGTTCGTAGGCGGTTTCTCCGACATCACGGCCCTTCTGCACGCGGTGCACAGCCGCAGCGGCCTGGTGACGTTTCACTGCCCAGCCGCAGTCTCGGAGTGGAATGAATTCAGTTGGCGTCACTTCAAGGGCGTGGCCATGGACGGCACACCGGTGCTCATGCGCAATGAACCCGACAAGGGTTCGCTGCCCGCACCGCGTGAAGACCGCACGCTGACCATCCGACCCGGTGTGGCGCGTGGGCCCCTGATGGGCGGCAATCTGGCCGTGCTGTCCTCACTGTGCGGCTCGGGCTACCTCGGCTCCTTCGACGGCGCCATCCTCTTCCTGGAAGAGATCAACGAGTACATCTACCGCGTGGACCGCATGCTCTCCACGTTGAAGCTGGCCGGGGTGATGGACCGCCTGGCCGGCGTGATGCTGGGCGCCTTCACCAACTGCACGCCGGGCGATGGCTTCTGGACGCTCACCCTCGATGAAGTCTTCGAGGACTACTTCGGAGGGCTGGGCATCCCCGTTTACCGCGGCGCCTCCTTCGGTCACATCAAGCGCAAATTCACGCTACCGCTGGGTGTGCAGGCCGAGATTGATGCAACCGCCGGCACGGTTCGGCTCCTGGAGTCCGCCGTTTCGTAAAGCCGTCACGGCATACCCGCGGCCACCCACCCCGCAAGAGCATCCAGCACGGGACGCCCACGCTGCGGCGCCTCTTCGTGATTGACCATCGCGGCCATGGCCCAACGCCGCCCCTGTGCGTCTTCCACATAACCGGCCAGGGCCACGGCGTTGCGCAGCGTGCCGGGCTTCAGTCGCGCACGCGCGCGCGCCGGTGACTCGGTCATGCGATTTCGCAGTGAACCATCGACGCCGGCAATCGGCAAGCTCATCACCAGTTCAGGCGCATAGAGGTGGTCATGCGCTTCGCGCAGCACCAGGGCCAACTGCCGTGCCGTGATGCGTTCGCTGCGCGAGAGTCCCGAGCCGTTGTCCATCACCAGGCCTTCGCTGGCAATGCTGCGTTCAGCAAACCAACGCCGCACGGAGGCGTCGGCCCACTCCCGCGTGGTGCGACCGGGTACGGCGGCGCCCCGCGCAGCCGCGCGCCGCTCTTCTTCGAGGCCCACCAGCAGAAACAGGATTCGCGTGGCGACGTTGTCCGATGTCTTGTTCAAGGTACGCAGCCACTCACCCCAGGGGCGGGCTTCGCGGCGGGCCAACAGCCGAGTGGGCGCCGCCTGTGGCGCCACCGTGGAGGCCACGGCCTCCCGTACGCGCCCGCTCCACTGGCCGCCCAGCTCCTGCCACACCCAACGCAGTTGCGCGTGCGCCTGAAGGTTGCGCTCCATGAGTTGCAGCGGTTGGCGGTGTTGACAGTCCACAGGAAAACGCCCGCGCAGTTCAACGTGGACCACGCCATCGGGCTGCACCTCGGCCACCGGCGGCAACCACCCGCGCGTGCTCCATTCGCGGCACGACACCGCCCCCGGCTCGTGCAGCGTGAGCCGGTTATCCACGCGCACACCGGGCAGTTCTGGCCGCAGGCGTGCCGTCACACCTTGGCGGTCGGACTGCAGTTCCAGCACATGCAGATTGCCCGCCAGTTGCAAGGCATCGGGGATGACGTTGTAGGGAAACTCGGGCGACTCATCGAACGGTGGCAGGCCCAGGTCCATGCGCGCCGGCGAGAACAGGTGGCGGTCCAGCACGATGTCGCCGTCGATGTGACGCACACCCGCTTCGCGCAGCTCCAACATCAGGGCCCACAGTTGCGGCAGGCCCAGTTCCAGGTCGGCCCCACCCACCAGAATCAGGTCGCCCTGCAGGCGGCCGTCCACCACGGGCGCGGCCGTGCGCAGCTCCGTGTAGCCGCGGCCATTGGGCCCCAGGCGGTCCAGCCCCACCGCGCTGGTCAGCACCTTCATGGCCGAGGCAGGTTGCATGGGGCGGTCGGGCTGGTGCAGCACGGCGGGCGCCCCCGCACGGCCACGGCCATGTGCCACACCGCTGCGTGCCGCAGGGTGCAAGGGCAGCACGGCGACAGCCAGATGGGACTCGCTCAAGCCGGCCTTCGTCAAGGCCTGGCGCACGGGCTCGGGCAGGGTGTGGCCCGCAGGGGTCACCGTTTGAGCCAAGGCCGGCTGCATGAAGGGTGGCAGGGCTGCGACCGCGAGCAGCGCCAGCACAGCGGATGCACGCAAGATGAAACCAGACGAATGGACGTTCATGGGGTCATCATTCCACGATCCCGCAATGACCCACAAGCGGATCCGCCACCCTATTCCATTTGCTTATGGGGGGCTGGAGCTTCGGTATTGCGCCGATCCAACATCGGGCCAGCCGGGGCTTGATCCCGCAGTTGCACGGCGCACAATCGCCTCATGCGATCTTCATTGGCATGGTGGGCGCTGGGCGCCGCGCTGACGTTCCTCACCGGCTGCGCCGGTCTGCGCATCGACGCGCAGACCCACCGGTCTGCGAGCCACGACAGCCGCGCCCAATTCCTGATCCTGCACTTCACGGCCGAGAGCCTGGAGCGGTCCATCCAAATCCTCACGCAGCAGCGCGTGTCTTCGCACTACCTGGTGACGGATGAACCAACGCCGCGCATCTACCGACTGGTGGATGAAGACCGCCGCGCCTGGCATGCCGGTGTGAGCCACTGGGCAGGCCACGGCATGCTCAACGGCAACTCGATCGGCATCGAGATCGTGAACTTGGGCAACCGTCCCCGAGCCGACGGCAGCGTGGAGTTCGCGCCCTATCCGCCAGCACAGATCGACGCCGTGGTGGCCCTGGTGCGCGACATCGTCCAACGCCACCAGATTCGGCCAGACCGCGTGTTGGGCCACAGCGACATCGCGCCCCAGCGCAAGGTGGACCCTGGTCCGCTCTTTCCCTGGAAACGCCTGGCCGACGAGGGCTTGATCACATGGCCCGACGCGGTGGCCGTGCGGACGGCTCAAGCGGCGTATCACTCGGCCGTTCCGCCCGTAAAGTGGTTTCAACAGGCGCTGGCCCGGCACGGCTTTCAGGTGGCCGAGCATGGCGAGTTGGACGAACCCACGCGCCGCGTGATTGCGGCATTCCAGATGAAGTACAGGCCTGCCCGTTACGACGGGCAACCCGATGCCGAGACCGCTGCCTTGCTCACGGTGCTCACCGGGCTTAGCCACGAGGCCCCAGCGCCCCGCAACCCGGGCTGAACAACACGTCGGCACGTCCACATTCCGCATGACCCACCCCTCCAACACGGAGACACCGCACGGCGCCCACGCCGAGCTTGACCGCTACGACACCGCCCGATTGGTGGCAGCGCTGGTGGACGACCATTCGGTGGCCGTACAGGCGGTGCAGGCTGCACAGGCAGAACTGGCGCGCGCCGTGGACGCCACGGCCGAGCGCCTGGCACGCGGTGGCCGGCTCATCTACGCGGGTGCGGGCACCAGCGGACGCCTGGGTGTGCTGGATGCGGTGGAACTGAACCCCACCTTCTCGTGGCCCCGGCACCGCGCGCCAGCCCTGCTGGCCGGTGGCGAGGGCGCAATGTTCCTGTCCGTGGAAGGCGCCGAGGACGATGGCGCACAGGGCGCACAGGACCTCCACCGCTTGGGCCCCACGCCAGACGACGTGGTGTTTGCGATTGCCGCCTCGGGCACCACGCCGTTTGCGCTGGGCGTCATCACCAGCGCGCGTTCGCTGGGCTGTCTGACGATCGGCATGGCCAACAACCCCGGCTCTCCCCTGCCCCTGGCTGCCGAGATCGGCATCGTGCTGGACACGGGGCCCGAAGTGATCTCCGGCAGCACGCGCCTGAAGGCGGGCACGGCGCAGAAGGTGGCGCTGAACAGTTTTTCCAGCGCGGTGATGGTGCGGCTGCACAAGGTGTACGGCAACCTGATGGTGGACCTGCGCGCCACCAACGTGAAGCTGGTCCACCGCGCGGTTCGCCTGACCATGCAGGCCGGCGGTGCCAGCCAGCCGCAGGCAGAGGCGGCGCTGCGCGACTGCGGCTTCCAGGTGAAGGTGGCGGTGGTGATGCTGCGCAGCGGCCTGGATGCCGAGCAGGCGCAGGCGCGGTTGGCGCACCATCGGGGCAATCTCCGCGCGGCCCTGGGTGAAGGCTAGCGCCCTTTCAGCTCGAAGCTCACCCCGTCCAGTGCAGGTGGCATCGGCTGCCCTGCCATCTGCCGTGCCAACACATCGGCGGTGGCGCTGGCAAACGTGAAACCCAAGGCGCCGTGCCCCACATTCAGCCAAAGCCCTGGCACACCGCTGTGCCCCACGATGGGCTCGCCGCTGGGTGTCGCCGGCCTCAAGCCCGCCCAGGGCTGCGCCTGTTCATAGTCGCCGGCCTGCGGCATGTCCGCGCGCGCCACCCGCAGCAGTGAGGCCAGCCGTCGCTGGTCGATGTGCTCGTCATGCCCCACCAGGTCCACCATCGCCGCCACGCGCAGACGCCCGCCGATGCGGGCATAGAGCACCTTGCGCTCGAAGTCGGTGATGCTGGCGCGCGGCGCGGTGTGCGCCGGGCCGATCGGCGCGTCCAGGCTGTAACCCTTCAACGGGTACAGCGGCAGCTTCAGGCCCAAGGGCGCGGCCAAATGCACGCTGGCAATGCCGGTGGCCAGTACCGTGGCATCCGCCTCATGGTGCGCGGCCTTTCCGTGCACGCGTACACGGGAACCCTGTCGCTCCAGCTTCATCACGCTGTCCAAAACCAAACCCTGAAAGTGGGGGTGGGCCTCCAAGCGGCTAAGCAGTGAGGTGCAGAAGGCGTGGCAATCCGCCACTGCCTCATCGTTGCTGTAGATACCCCCGACCAGCCGCCCTTGCAGGCCCTGCAGCGCGGGCTCTTCGTCCAGGCAGCGCTGTGCGCTCCATTCTCGTTGGCTGGCATCGCGCGTGGCCGCCGCACGGCGCAGCGCATCGGCGCTTCGATGCACCACCAGCTTGCCCGCTTGTTCCCAGCCGAAGTCCTGCACCGCGTGTTCGTCCATCAGCCGCTGCAGGCATTCGCGGCTGTGCTGGCCCAAGCGCGCCAGGCGTTGGGCACTGAGGGTGTTGTCACGGCCGTTGCAGCGGGCGATGAAGCGGCCCAGCCATTGCCACTGCCCGGTGTCGAACTGCGGGCGCCACCGCAAAGGACCGTCCTGCTGGAACAACCAGCGCAGGGCCTTCATCGGCACACCTGCATCGGCCAAGGGGGCCACATAGCGGTAGCTCAACTGCCCCCCGTTGCGCAGGCTGGTGCCCTGCGCCACGCCGCGGCCATCCAGCAGGCGCACACGCCAGCCGGATTCGACCAGAGCCCAGGCGGTGGTGATGCCCACCACGCCGGCGCCCAGCACGATCGCTTCGCCTCGGTTGTTCATGCCCACGGGCTCCATCGTCGCCGCGCCCCACCTGGGGCCGGCAGACAAAGCCTAGCAATTCAGGGGCAGGGCGCGAATCACAATGCCGGGCGCGCCCATAACCTTCAGGAATGGGTGAGTCGTTGATTGGGCAGGGCCAGGTAGAACCACTCCTGCCGGGCTGCGGCCGCCGTGTTGGGGAACATGATGCGGCCCCGCGCCGGCGCCCGCACTTCCTGCCCGTCATGCCGAACCCCGATGAGGTCACCGGCTTCCAGCGCATCGAAGCTTTGCCATTCGCGTACGAAGCGGTCTTCTGGGTGGCGCTTGTCGACGACCTCCTGAAGGGTCAGGGTCTCGAACTGCTGGGCTGGTGCAGGTTGGGGCTCGTCCACCAGACCGAAGTGCGCCAACGTGCGGCGCACGGCGGCATAGGCCACCTCCGGTGACTGGGGGTCGCGGTGCTGGCCACACTCCAAGGTGAGGGCCCGCCCGCCCAAGGAACGCATGTACTCGGTGGTGCCCACGCCATAGTTCGGGTTCAGGTCCAGCGTCGCAGCCAGTGCGCCCGCCTCTTCGCGGCGGCGCGCCACGCCCCGCGCATAGGTGGACAGCCAACCGTCAACCACGCGGTTCACCCCCAGCACCTGCACCCAGGCCTCTTCCTCCTGCGCGTGGCGATAAGGTTCGATGGCCCCTTGGTTGTTCACCGGCCCCAGCATGGCAAACGGTTGCCCATTCGCGTTGAAGGAATGCAGGTCCAGCAGCACCTCGTGCCCGGCCATGATGGGGCACAGCCAATTCGCCACGTGGTCTTCAAACTCACGCGGAATCGGCGCGGGGCCCAGCGCCCGATTGAGGTTGCGGTCGCCATTGCGCTGGCCCTTTTGGAAGGCCAACGGATTGGTCACCGGCACCAGGGTGAGCTGCCCGCGCGCGATCACCACCTCACCCCGGTCGATCTCGTCGATCAGGCGGCGCAGGGCATGCGTACCGCACACCTCATTGCCATGAACGGCCGCGGTGACGAGCAGTTTCACGCCGGGTGCACGCCCGCCGTAGGAAACCGACTTGAAGGGATGAAGGGCTTGACTCATGCCGCGATTGTCGCGCAGCAACAGCGCAAGACGGACCAATGGTGCCGCCCGGGAGGCACCGCTGTCACACGCTGCGCTCAGGGCGTGGGCAGGTCGGCCCTGTGCAGCGGCATGGCCACCGTACCGCTCAGGGTCACCGGCATCACGGTGGTGGCCGCGGGCTGCAGGGCCACGCTGCCGTTGAGCAGGTACTGCTCGTGCGCCCCGTACACCAGCAGCGCCAAGCGCTGCCCGTTGGACAGGCGCTGCCCCACACCCGCCAGCGGCAGGATGTGCCGGCCCAGTCCGCGCAGCGGCGTGACCTGGTTGTCCACCAGTTCCACCTGCCCATCGGTGTGCACGACGCCGACCCCCACGAACACGATGGGACGCGCCGTGCTGAGGTTCACCTCCGGCGTGTTCAGCAAACCCAGCAGGCTGATGGAAGGCAGGGACGGCGGAATGGCCGGTCCGTTGGCCGCGATGGTCACATCCACCGTGGGGATGCCGGCCAACACGCGACCGGCGGCATCGACGGCATCGCCCAGCGGCACCACGACCGGAAGACCCCCGATGCCCGCAGTCACGCGGGTCGACGGGACGGTCAGGCGCGCATTCGGCTGCGAGAGCGCCGACGGCGGCAAGAGCACCGCATCGGCCGCCGTGAGCGAGACGCACACGTCGCGGGGCACCACATCGGCTGCCCCGGTCATGCCCTTGAGGTGTTCATCCAGGAAGGCACGCCGGGCCTGGAGGGTGGTCAAACGACCGCACTGACCACGGGTGATGTCCTGCGGGTCCTGGAAACGAAAAGCGTCCAGGTCAGGCACCACGGGAATCGTGTTGTGCCCCACCTGCGTGGTGATGAGGCGCACGTCACCGCCCCGGGCGGCCAGGCAGCGGTGATTGGACAGTGCATTGTTGAAGTTGAAGAGCGTGTCGCGCATGCCCTGCACGAACAGCGCGTTGATGCGGGGACGCAGGGTGGGGGCGTAAGCCGGGGCGGTCCCCGTGCCACCGTTGGTTGCGACGCGCCGCCCTTCGCACCAGTAGCTGGTGCTGTGATAGGCCGCGAAGTCCGTCAGGGCCTGGGAGAAGCGGTTGTTGACCAGGGCGAACGGAAACTCCTGAAGCACGAAGGGGTCGAAGGTGGAACCGGTCATGCGACCGGCCACAGTCCCCAGGCCGAACAGCGCCACGCTCCAAATGGTCTTGGGCACGTTCTGGGGCGCCAGGCTGTAGGGCAGGCTGTGCGGCGCAATTTCCGGCACGATGGCGTCCAGGCGCTGCTTGGGGTCGATGTGCGCCAGCAGCAGCTGGTACATGCCGCCGTAGGACCCGCCCACCGAGCCCACCACCAGATTGCGCGCATCGCGCCCGTCGGCGCTGGGCCGGTACATCAGCCAGGGCAGATTGGCTTCGGCCCAGTCGAGAACGGCGATCAGGTTCTGGCCCTCAACGTCGGGGTCCATCACCCGCACCCCACCGCTGCTCTGGCCATGGCCACGCTGGTCGATGCTGATGACGCCATAGCCGTTGGCCACCAGGTCCGCCACCCCCTGCGACACGCCCAGGTCCGAGGTGCCCGGTGTTTCCACACCCCCACCCTGGGACGTCATGCGGGACATGCCGAAGCCATGGCCGTGCAGGACCAGCGGGTAGGTTTGCCCTTCTCTGAAGCCGGCCGGCTCGAACACCGTGATGGCCACGGTGTCGCCGGTCTTGGGCGAACGCAAGGTGACGTCGATGACCCGTGCGGCGCGAACCGCACCGGGCAGCGCCTGTGCGCGCAGGGGCGCCGAGGTGCGAAGCGTCGTGGGGGCCGCCGCCGCACCAGGCGATGGTTTCGCGGCCAGGGTCACGCCAACTGCCGAGCCGGTGGCCACCGCCGCGGCGCAACCGATGATGAGGGACGCGACCCGGGCCGCGAATGGGCCGGTGCGAACGAATGGGCGGGATTCGGTTGTATTCATGGGCAGGAGCAATCGTGAAGCGGTTGGCGACGGGGATGAACGGCAGGGTTGAACCTGTTTTCGAACGATCGTTCGCTGTGAAGTGTGTCGAGGGGAGTGATAAGCAACCATCCCGCAGATGGGGGGATGTGGGCCCCAAGGCACCGTCCAAAGAGGCTGAAGACCCCGCCGATTGGGGTTCTCACGCATACCTTGACCGGTCCGGCAGGCCCGGCCAGGGCCCCTCAATGTGGTACCCTCACGGCGCCTTAAGCGGGGCCGGTTTCGCCGTGCCTTGACCCGAACTTTTCCCGACCAACATGAGCGCGCACTCCTCTGCCAAGAGCCTGTCGACCGCAGCCGCAAGGGCCGCAAGGGCCACGTTTGCCGCCGCAGCCGTCTCGGCCGGGCTGGTTGCCCCGGTGGCGGGTTGGGCACAAGCCACGACCGCCGCCGCAGCGGGTGCAGCCCCTGCGGATGGCGGTGCCCGCGTGACCTGCCAACGCAGCCTGGCCACACCGGCAGGCGCCTGCTTTGGCGAAATCGCCTACCCCAACGGCAACCGTTACAAAGGCCCCATTGCCGGCCAGCGCCCCACCGGCAAGGGCGAACTGACCTACGCGGACGGGCGCCGCTACACAGGCGACTTCGTGGACGGACAGGCCACAGGCCAAGGCACGATGAACCTGCCGGACGGCGCGGTCTATGTAGGCGAGTTCACTGCGGGCCGCTACAACGGCCAGGGCAGCCTGACGCGGCCCACCGGCGAGCGCTTCGTGGGCGAGTTCAAGGACGACCTGTATTCGGGCGAAGGCATGTTGGTGGCGGCCAACGCGGCACGCTACCAGGGCCAGTTCAGCCGTTCGCTGTTCAATGGCCAAGGTTCGCTGCAGTTGCCCAATGGCGACCGCTACGAGGGCCAGTTCAAGGACAGCCAGTACCACGGTCGGGGCGACCTCAAGAGCGCCGACGGCCAGCGCTACGTGGGCGACTTCGCCGAAGGCTTGCCGCATGGTCAAGGCACCCAAACGTTTCCCAACGGGGACCGCTATGAGGGCGAATTCCGTGCCGGACTTCAGAATGGCCACGGGGTCTACACCTTTGCCAGCGGCGTGCGCTACGTGGGCCAGATGCGTGCCAACCAGTTCGACGGTCAGGGCGTCCTGACCCTTCCGGACAAAACCCGCTACGTGGGCGAGTTCCGCGCGGGCAAGTTCAATGGCCAGGGCATCCTGACGCTGCCCACCGGTGGCCGCTACGTCGGTGAGTTCGTGGCCGGCGTGCGCAAGGGCAAGGGCAAGTTCTTCGACGGACGGGGTCAGTTGGTGGAAGAAGGCCTCTATGAAGATGGGCGCTTCGTGCGCGCGCTCACCAACGACTGATCCGACGGGCCGCCCCACCGGGGCGCTTGCACCAAGGCACCTTCGGGTGCCTTTTTTCATGCCCCGGGTTTAAATGCTTGACATCTAAACTATTGAGATCAATAGTAAATGGCATGAAGATCGTCTGTCTGGGCGGTGGCCCTGCCGGCCTGTACTTTGGCCTGCTGATGAAGAAGCAGAACCCCGCGCATGAAGTGGTGGTGGTGGAGCGCAACCGTCCCTATGACACCTTCGGCTGGGGTGTCGTGTTCTCCGACCAGACGCTGGGGCGGCTGCAGCAGGCAGACGCGCCCACGGCGGCGGAAATCCTGCAGTCCTTCAACCACTGGGACGACATCGAGGTCAACATCCGCGGCGCGCGCGTGCGCTCGGGTGGACATGGCTTCTGTGGCATCGGGCGCAAGCGGCTGCTCAACATCCTGCAGGCGCGCTGCGAAGCGCTGGGGGTGGAGCTCCGCTTCGAATCCGACGCGTCCGACGGGGACTTCCCCGATGCCGACCTCATCATCGCCAGCGACGGCCTGAACAGCCGCATCCGACAGAAGTACGCCGCCACCTTTGAACCTGATGTCGACCTGCGCCAGTGCCGCTTCGTGTGGCTGGGCACCACGCGCCTGTTCGAGGCCTTCACCTTCGATTTCCAGGAAACGCCGCACGGCTGGTTCCAGGCGCACGCCTATCGCTTCGACGAGCACACCTCCACCTTCATCGTGGAGGCCCCCGAAGCCGTCTGGCAGGCCGCCGGGTTGGCCGATATGGACAAGGACGATTCCATCGCCTGGTGCGAACGCCTGTTTGCCGACGTGCTGCAGGGCCACCGCCTGATGAGCAATGCGGCGCACCTTCGCGGGTCATCGCAGTGGATCCGCTTTCCGCGCGTGGTGTGCCGCCGCTGGGTCCACCACAACGGCCGTGCTCCGGTGGTGCTGATGGGCGACGCCGCGCACACGGCGCACTTCTCCATCGGGTCGGGCACCAAGCTGGCCCTGGAAGACGCCATCGAATTGGCGCAGCGCATTGCAGAACATCCGGGCCACCTGAGTGAGGCGCTGAAGGTTTATGAGGCCACGCGGTCCGTGGAAGTGCTGCGCATCCAGAATGCGGCGCGCAACAGCACGGAATGGTTCGAGAACGTGCAGCGCTACGCGCATCTGCCACCCGAGCAGTTTGCCTACACGCTGCTCACGCGCAGCCAGCGCATCAGCCACGAAAACCTGCGCGAGCGGGACCGCGACTATCTGGATGGGTTTGAGCGCTGGTGGGAGCGGCGTTCACGGCGTGCCCTGGTTTCGGCTGACGCTGCCACCGACGCCGAGGTGGTCACTGCGGCGGACTCCAGCACCAAGCGCCCCACCCCGCCCATGTTCACGCCCTACCGTGTGCGCGGCTGCCGGTTGAAGAACCGCATCGTGGTTTCGCCCATGGCGCAGTACATGGCACGCAATGGGGTGGTGGGCGACTGGCACCTCATGCACCTGGGTGCGCGCGCCACGGGTGGCGCCGGCCTGGTGATGGCCGAGATGACCTGCACCAGCCCCGACGCCCGCATCACCCCGGGCTGCCCCGGGCTGTGGAACGACGAACAGCAGGCCGTGTGGGCGCGCATCGTGGACTTCGTGCACACGCACAGTGACGCGCGCATCGGGCTGCAGTTGGGCCATGCGGGCCCCAAGGGGTCGACGAATGTGCCCTGGGAAGGAGGCGGCATGGACACGCCGTTGGCCCCTGACCACCCGGTGGGCAACTGGCCGCTGCTGGCCGCCAGCGCCCAGCCCTATGTGGAAGGCGTGAATGCCGTGCCACGCGCCATGACGCGCGCGGACATGGACCGCGTGCGGGACGACTTCATTCATGCCACGAAGCGCGGCGCAGCGGCGGGTTTTGATTGGCTGGAACTGCACTGCGCGCACGGCTACCTGCTGTCCTCCTTCATCTCGCCGCTGACCAACCACCGCACGGATGAATATGGTGGAACGCTGGCGAACCGCTTGCGTTATCCCCTGGAAATGTTCGCGGCCGTGCGTGCGGCATGGCCCGAAGACCGGCCGATTTCAGTTCGCATCTCGGCCCACGACTGGGTGGAAGGCGGCATCACGCCGGACGATGCGGTGGAGATCGGCCGTGCGTTCAAGGCCGCAGGCGCCGACATGATCGACTGTTCTTCCGGCCAGGTGAGCGCGGATCAAAAGCCGGTGTACGGACGGCTCTACCAGACACCCTTTGCCGACCGCATCCGCAATGAGGCGGGCATCCCCACCATCGCGGTGGGCGCCATCACGGACGCCGACCAGGTCAACGGCATCATCGCCGCGGGCCGCGCCGACCTGTGTGCCTTGGCGCGCCCGCATCTGGCCAACCCGGCCTGGACGCTGCAGGAGGCCGCACGCTGGGGCTATGAGGCGATGCAGTGGCCGGCGCCGTATTTGGCGGGCAAGCAGCAGATGGAACGCTTGTTTGAGCGCGAGAAGGCGCAGGCAGCGCAAGCTGCAGGCGCCTCCGCACCGCGCGAGATGGGGGCTTGACCATGGCGCGCGCCCATCTGTCCGGCGGCAATCACGGAGAACTGGGGCTGGAAGCCCGCGCACAGGCCGAAGACCATCTGGACACGCGCCTGTGGCTGCGCCTCTTGGCCTGCAGCACGGACATCGAACAGGCCGTTCGACAGGAGTTGCGACTGACCTTTCAGACGACGCTTTCACGGTTTGACTATCTGGCCCAGTTGGAGCGCCACCGGGATGGCCTGCGCATGAGCGAGCTTTCTCAATGCCTGATGGTCACGGGTGGGAACGTCACCGGGCTTACCGACCAGTTGGTGCAGGAAGGGTTGGTGGAGCGAACGGAAGACCCGGCGGACCGGAGAGTGTGGCGCGTGCGCCTGACTGCACAGGGGCGTCGGCGCTTTGCGCAGATGGCTGCGGCCCACGAGGGCTGGTTGCGCGATTGGTTTGCCGGCATGCAGGCCACCGACAAGCGAACCCTGTTCCAGTTGCTGGGCCAGTTGCGCCAGCACCTGCGCGATCGCAGAGCCGGTGAGCCCGTCAGAGCTGAACTCAACACCATGCCCAAGCCCAAGCTGCCGGCCACCACTCGCGCCCCGACCAAACCACGCTTGAAAGCCCTTCCATGAGTGCATCGGAACATCTGGACCCGGCCCTGGCCCGCGGCAACCGCCGCTCCTTGGCCCACTATGCGGCGCAGCATTTCCTGTGGCGCTGCGAGGACGGCGTGGCCACCATCACGCTCAACCGCCCCGAGCGGAAGAACCCCCTGACCTTCGACAGCTACGCCGAGCTGCGCGACCTCTTCCATCAACTCAAGCTGGCCCCTGACGTGCACGTGGTGGTGATTGAAGGGTCTGGCGGCAACTTCTGCTCCGGTGGGGATGTGCACGAAATCATCGGGCCCCTGGTGAAGCTGCCGGCGCCCGAGCTGCTGATGTTCACCCGCATGACCGGCGATGTGGTGAAGGCCATGCGCACCTGCCCGCAGCCCATCATCGCGGCCATCGACGGGGTGTGCGCGGGCGCGGGCGCCATCCTGGCCATGGCCTCGGACCTACGCCTGGGCACGGCGCGCAGCAAGACCGCGTTTCTCTTCAACCGCGTGGGCCTGGCCGGTTGCGACATGGCGGCCTGCGCCATCCTGCCGCGCCTCATTGGGCAGGGCCGCGCCAGCGAACTGCTGTACACCGGGCGCGTGATGGGTGGCGAGGAAGCCGAGCGCTGGGGTTTCTTCAACCGCCTGTGCACGCCCGAAGACCTGCAGGCTCAAACGATGAGCCTGGCACGCGAACTGCGCGCAGGGCCCACCTTCGCCAACGGCATCACCAAGACCATGCTGCACCAGGAGTGGTCGATGACGGTGGAGCAGGCCCTGGAAGCGGAGGCGCAGGCCCAGGCCCTGTGCATGCTCACACAGGACTACACGCGGGCCTACGAGGCCTTTGTGCAAAAGCAAAAGCCGGTGTTCCAGGGGAACTGAGTCATGGGTCTCGCCTCATCCGGTGCCGATGCGTTGATGCCCGACCAGGCTCACCTGGCCTGGCCCTTCTTCAACGGCGAACACCGCACGTTTGCAGACGAACTGTCGCGTTGGACCGCACAGCAGCCGGCGCATGAGGACCACCTGGGCACTGATGCGCAGTGCAGAGCCTGGGTGCAGAGGCTGGGTGCGGCCGGATGGCTGCAGCATGTGGTGGCGCATCAGCCCGGTGCGCACCTGGACACGCGCAAGCTGTGCCTGCTGCGGGAAACGCTGGCCCATCACGACGGCTTGGCGGACTTCGCACTGGCCATGCAGGGCTTGGGCTCGGGCGCCATCTCCCTGCACGGCACAGCCGAGCAACGCGCGCGCTGGCTGCCGGAAGTCGCATCGGGCCGCTGCATCACCGCCTTCGCACTGAGTGAGCCGCAGGCGGGGTCCGACGTGGCGGCCATGCGCTGCAGCGCCCGCGAGGAAGGCGACTCGGTGGTGCTCGATGGCGAGAAGACCTGGATTTCCAACGGTGGCATTGCCGACCTGTATGTGGTGTTCGCGCGCAGCCGGCCGCTGCAGGATGACATCGCGGGCACGGCCCACGCCAAGCCATCAGCCGGCATCTCGGCTTACCTCGTACCCGCCGACACCCCGGGCCTGACGATTGCCGAGCGCATTGACGTGATCGCCCCGCATCCCTTGGCGCGGCTGCGCTTCGAGAACTGCCGCGTGCCCACCACCCAGCGCATCGGCGAGGAAGGCGAAGGCTTCAAGATCGCGATGCGCACGCTGGACGTGTTCCGCACCTCGGTGGCCGCGGCTGCACTGGGCTTCGCGCGGCGCGCAATGGCTGAAGGCCTTCATCGCGCCCGCACGCGTGAGATGTTCGGTGGTCTGCTGGCGGACCATCAACTGACACAGGCCAAGCTGGCCGACATGGCGCTGCAGGTGGATGCTGCTGCGCTGCTCACCTACCGCGCCGCCTGGCGCCGCGACCAGGGCCACACGGTGACGCAGGAGGCCGCCATGGCCAAACTGGCCGCCACCGAAAACGCCCAGCGTGTGATCGACGCCGCCGTGCAACTGTGGGGTGGCATGGGGGTGGTGAGCGGCCAAACCGTGGAGCGCCTGTACCGCGAAATCCGCGCCCTGCGCATCTACGAAGGCGCCAGCGAGGTGCAGCAACTCATCATCGGCCGCGAACTGCTCAGACAGGGTCATCAGTCAAGCCGCAAGAGCTGAATCACCACCGGAGTCGCCCATGCCCAGTGCCCATGTCGACACCTTCACCGCCGACCACCTGCCCCCGCGCGACCAATGGCCGGAGATGATCTTCGAAGGTCCCGAACTGCAGGCCTTGGCCGCGCGCGAACAACTCAACTGCGCGGCTGAACTGCTGGATGCCGCGGTGGCCAGGGGCTGGGGCGACCGACCCTGCGTGGTGTCGGACACGGTTCGGTGGACCTATGCGGACCTGCTGGCGCAGAGCAACCGCGTGGCGAACGTGCTGGTGCAGGACATGGGCCTGGTGCCGGGCAACCGCGTGCTGCTGCGCAGCCCCAACACGCCGATGATGGCGGCCTGCTGGATGGGGGTGGTGAAGGCGGGCGGTGTCGCCGTGCCCACCATGCCGCTGCTGCGCGAGCGCGAACTGCGCGTCATCATCGACAAGGCGCAGATCAGCCATGCCCTGTGCGACGCAAGATTGAGCGAGGCCTTGACGGCAGCGTCAGCCGGGACACCGCTGCACCAAATCCGCTGGGTGGGTGGCACGGGCACCGATGCGCTGGAGAGCGCCATGGCGCGGCACAGCACGGACTTCTGCAACATCGACACCGCGGCCACCGACACCGCCTTCCTGGCCTTCACCTCCGGCACCACCGGCGTGCCCAAGGCCACCATGCACTTCCACCGCGACGTGATGGCCGCCTGCCTGTGCTGGCCTTCGCATGTGCTGCGCGCCACCGCGGATGACGTGTTCATCGGCAGCCCACCGCTGGCCTTCACCTTCGGCCTGGGCGGGCTGCTGCTGTTCCCGATGCACGTGGGCGCCAGCACGGTGCTCTTGCCACAGGCTTCACCGCCACTGCTGCTGGAAGGCATTCGAAGCCACCGCGCCACCGTAGTCTTCACATCCCCCACTTCCTACCGCGCCATGGCTGCCCGGGGAGCCGAACTGCGCGGCGGCAGCCTGCGCCATTGCGTGTCGGCCGGGGAGGCTCTGCCTGCGGCCACGCGCGAGTTGTGGCGCCAGGCCACCGGACTGGGCATGATCGACGGCATCGGCTCCACCGAGTTGCTGCACATCTTCATCTCGGCCACGGCGCAGGAATCACGGCCTGGCGCCACGGGCCGTGCGGTGCCCGGCTACCACGCGCAGGTGGTGGACGATGCAGGACAGCCTGTGCCCGATGATCAAGTGGGGCGCCTGGCCGTGCGCGGGCCCACGGGCTGCCGCTACATGGCCGATGAGCGGCAGCGGCAGTATGTGCAGCACGGATGGAACCTCACGGGCGACGCCTACTGGCGAGATGCGCAGGGCTACTTCCACTATGTCTCGCGCACCGACGACATGATTGTTTCGTCCGGATACAACATCGGCGCGCCGGAAGTGGAGGACGCGCTGATGGCGCATGCGGCTGTGGCCGAGTGCGGCGTGATCGGCGCACCGGATGACGAGCGAGGACAGATCGTCAAGGCCTATGTGGTCTTGCGCCCCGGGCACGCGCGGGATGAGGGCATGGTCCAAGCGCTGCAGGACCACGTGAAGGCCACGATTGCGCCCTACAAGTACCCGCGCGCCGTGCAATTCCTGGATGCGCTGCCGCGAACCGAAACCGGCAAGCTGCAGCGCTTTCGCCTGCGTGACCTGTGAGCCTTGGGTGCGGCCTGGACCTAAACCACACCAACCGATCCAAACAACCGATTCAGACGAGGGAGCCCGATATGAGCCTTCAAACCTTGCTGCCCGCCGGATGGCCTCGGCCCAAGGGCTATGCCAATGGCGTCACCGCGCGCGGCCGCATGGTCTTCGTGGCCGGCATGGTGGGCTGGGACGAACAAGGGCGCTTCCACAGCACGGAGCTGGTGCCGCAGGTGGAGCAGGCGCTGCGCAACATCGTGGCGGTGCTGGCCGAAGGTGGCGCAAAGCCTGAACACATCGTGCGCATGACCTGGTACGTGCTGGACAAACGGGCCTACATCGAGGCCTGGCCGCAGATTGGACGCCTCTTCCGCGAACTGATCGGCAGCTACAACGCCGCCATGACGGCGGTAGAGGTGTCAGGCCTGATGGAGGATCAGGCGCAGGTGGAGATTGAAGTCACGGCCATGGTGCCGGACGAGTAGCGCTGAACGCGGCGCGAGCCGCGTTCAGCGCGCTGCGATCAGCGGCTGGCTTGGGCCAGGGCCTTCACAGCCTGGGCGTCGGCCAACTGAGCGGACATGCCGGCCTGCGCGTGGATCTGCTCCACCGTGAAGGCCGACTTGCGTTCGGCGAAATAGCGGTCGACGTGGATCACGTAATCATCCTTCTTCAGCGGCGTGTGGCAGCCGCGGCAGGTGTTGACGATGGGCGTGTTGGCCGAACCATCGGGCTTGTAGGCCGAGTAGATCCAGTTGCCGTTGCGGATGGCCTCGGGTACATCACCGCCCCAGTTGGCTTCCTTGCCCATGACGTACACGTGCATCAGGTTGCCCTTGACCAGGCGGCCGGCCGCGTCCTTCCTCAGCGAACCATCGGCGTTGGCCGCAGCGGCGTAGATTTCCATCACGAAACGCGAACCCTGCGGAAAGGCCTCACCCTTCTTGACTTGCGTGGACACCGGGTTCATGTAGATGTCGCGAACCTGCTTGACGTCTTCACGGTCGATGGTGGGCAGGAAGCGAGGCCAGGACTTGTAGCCGGTGGGCATGGCCAGTTCACCGTCCTTGGTGGGCGGTGCGGCAGGGGGTGCACTGGCGCAGCCGGCCAACACGGTGGCGGCGGCGATGGCGGCCAGGGAAATCTTCAGATGCTTCATGGGTACTCCAGGTGGTCGGTGAACGGGTGATGCGGGTATCCGGCCCATTCAGCCGCATCATGCGGCGGGCCGAACCAACACTCACGTAATTGGTTCACACCCTGGAGACTTGCAACACCCCCGGAACAGGGGGTATTTCACACTCACGGGCGCGGCGACACGCGAACCTTGAGTTCGCCCAAGCCGTCGATGCCCCCGTGCATCACCTGCCCGGCCACGACGGGGCCCACCCCTTCCGGGGTACCGGTGAAGATGAGGTCCCCTGGGGCCAGTTCGAAGAAGCGCGAGAGCGTGGAGACGATCTCGGGCACGCTCCAGATCAGATGCGTGATATCGCTGCGTTGGCGGTCTTGGCTGTCCACCTGCAGCCAGATGCCCGCCTGGGACAGGTGCCCGCATTGGCTCACGGGAACAATCGGCGCCATGGGAGCGGAGTGGTCGAAGGCCTTGGAGATGTCCCAGGGCCGCCCCTTGTCCCGCATGGCGAACTGCAGGTCCCGGCGGGTCATGTCCAGGCCCACCGCGTAGCCAGCCACCAGGTCCAGGGCCTGGTCTTCAGGCACGTCACGCCCACGGCCGCCGATGGCCACCACCAGTTCGATCTCATGGTGGAAATTCTCCGTCTGGCTGGGGTAGGGAACCGCCACCTCCTGCCCCGGGGGGCACACCACCACCGCATTGGCGGGCTTGCAGAAGAAGAAGGGGGGCTCGCGGTCGGGATCGAACCCCATCTCGCGGGCATGGGCCGCATAGTTGCGCCCCACGCAATACACGCGCCGCACGGGGAAATGCTCGGGGCGGCCTGCGATGGGCACGGCCACGGGGGGTTCGGGTGCGAAGAGGTAGTTCATCCCCCCATTGTGGACTGTCTCCAACACCCAATGCGCATCCGTGTTTCCGGGGAGATACAAGCCTTCCCGATTTCGCGGACAATAGAGGGATGGCTGCGAACAACCCCCCCGTCACCAAGCTGGCCGAGAACGGACTTCGCTACAAGAGCAAGGCGCCGGGCTCTCCCTTCGAGACTTCCTCCCCCTTCTCCTCCACGACGATGTCCTGCTTCCTGTGCGGCAAGCACCGCCAGCGCAGCCAGCTCAAGACACGCCGTCTGCTGGGCAAGCCCCAGGCCGTGTGCGCGCCCACCTGCAAGGAACTGGAAGCCAGCCTCAAGGGCTGAGGCTTCGGGCTGGCCCGGGTTTTGCGCCCGGGTTTTTTGCCACGGTGTCTTCCGGCATGCCTATCGGGGTACCCGAAGCCCAGGCATGCTCCAGGGCTTCGTCCACCGACTCCACCCAGCGCACCTTCAGGTGATCTTGAACGGACTTCGGCACTTCAGCCCAGTCCGCGCGATTTCCCACGGGCAATAGAACAAGGCGCAAGCCTGCGCGTGATGCGGCCAGGACCTTGTCGCGCACACCGCCCACCGGAAGCACCAAGCCACGCAGGCTGATCTCGCCGGTCACGGCCATGTCGTGCGCCACCGGTCGCCCGGTGAACACCGATGCCAAGGCCAGGAACATGGCCAACCCCGCGCTGGGTCCGTCCTTGGGCACCGCACCCGCGGGGACGTGCACATGCACATCCACCGATTCAAAGGCCGCGGCGGTCAGCCCCAACTGGGACGCCCTCGACTTGAGCAGCGTCAGTGCCGCCTGTGCGCTCTCCCGCATCACCTCCCCCAACTGCCCCGTCAGGAGCACTCGGTTGCTGCCCGCCACGCGGGAGGCCTCCACGAAGAGGATGTCGCCACCGGCCGGTGTCCAGGCCATGCCCGTGACCACACCGGGCATGCTCAGCCGCATCGCGGTTTCACGGGTGTGCGGCGGTGTGCCCAGAATGGTGGCCAGATCGTCCATCCCAATGCGCGCAGGGGCCTGGCCCTCTTGGGCCAAGGTCCAGGCGGCATGGCGCATCAGGGCTCCCAACCGCCGCTCCAACTGGCGCACGCCGGCCTCGCGCGTATAGCGCTCGATCACCTGGGCCAGCACCTCATCGCTCACATCGGCCACGCCTTCAGCCAGCCCGCTGGCCTGGCGCTGCCGCGGCAGCAGATGCATGCGGGCAATCTTCAGTTTCTCCTCAGCGGTGTAGCCGTGAAGTTCGATGATCTCCATGCGGTCGCGCAGCGGCAATGGGATGGCCTCCAGCACGTTGGCCGTGGCCAGGAACAGCACCGCACTCAAGTCGAAGGGCAGACCCAGATAGTGGTCCCGGAAGGTGTTGTTCTGCGCAGGGTCCAGCACCTCCAGCAGAGCCGCGGTGGGGTCGCCGTGCGCGCTGGCCGACAGCTTGTCGATCTCGTCGAGCATCACCACCGCGTCGCGCGCGCCGCAGCGCTTGAGTGTTTGCAGCACCAACCCAGGCAAGGCACCGATGTAGGTGCGGCGGTGGCCGCGGATTTCTGACTCGTCGTGCACGCCACCCAAGGACAAGCGACCGAAGGGCCGGTCCAGGGCCCGCGCCACGCTTTGCCCGATGGAGGTCTTGCCCACGCCCGGCGGCCCCACCAGACACAGGATGGGCGCGTGCGCCGGGGTGCCGGCCTGCAGTTTCAACTGCCGCACCGCCAGATGCTGCAGCAGTTCACGCTTGATCTTCTCCAAGCCCTCATGGTCCGCGTCCAAGACCAAGCGGGCGTGCGAGAGAACCTGGCTTACCGGTTGAGCCTCTCGTTCAGGCAGCGCCCAGGGCAACTCGGCCACCCATTGAAGCCAACCCTGCAAGAGAGCATGTTCGCTGGAAACAGGTGGCAACTGCGACAGCCGCTGCAGTTCGGCATCCACCTCCGGGCGCACCGAAGCCGGCAGGTTGGCGGCGTCCAGGCGTTGGCGCAGGCGCTGGGTTTCCTGCGCGGCACTGTCGTCTTCACCAAGTTCCCGGCGAATGGCCTGCATCTGCTCGCGCAACAGGGCGCGGCGCTCTCGGTCCTGCAACTGTTCGCGGGTGCGCAGGCCAATTTCCTGGCTCAGTCGCAACACATCCAGTCGGTGCTCCACGCGCTTGAGGATGCGCTCCAAACGCGCCGCCGTGTCGCTCATTTCCAACCACGATTGCTTCTCGGCGATCTCCGCGTCCAGCAGGGCGGCCACCACGTAACCCAAGGCTGCAGGCTCTCGGGTGGACTGCACCGCATGCAGCACCTCCGCAGGCACACCCGGCAACAGCTGCAGAAGATCAGCCGCCCGCTCACGCAGCGCCAGCGCAGCCGCTTGCGCCAGCGTGTCCTCGGGCTCATCGTGCAACAGATCCACACGCGCCAATAGGAAGGGCGTGGTCAGCACCCACTCGCGCACGCGAAAGCGCGACACGCCCAAGCACAGCAGATGCTGCGTGCTGGCATCGCCCTCGGCAGACGGGTCCACCACTTTGGAACGCAGGACATGCACGCGCGTGCCCACTTCACACAAGTCCGCAGGGCCGGGTGAGTCCGCTTGCTCGTCCTTTTGCAGCAGAAATCCCAGAGGGGGCGGCGTGTCTTCATGCAAGGCCTGCTGCAGGGCTGCCAACGACGCCGCGCGCCCAATGCTCACCGGCGTGAGAGCTTGCGGGAACAGCACGAGGTTGCGCATGGGAACGATGGCCAGCGCGTCCTCGGGCCAGGGTCTCAGCGTTTGCATCATCGTGCCCGGCACCTCGTGCGCCGGCCCTGCGGCTGGAGAGTCGGACGCGTCGGGATGGCCTGCTGGGTCGGGGTGGTGCTTCATGGGAATCACTCTAGGTGCGGACCCACGGACCGGGTTGACCACCCGCAAGGGCGGCGCAGGGTTTCCGCAGGGCCGCCCTTGCGGGCCTGCAGACGCCTGTGTTGCGCTTGAGTGCCCACAAGGACGCGCGCGTCCAGACCTGAGTCAATGGCCTCTTTGCAACCACTCCCGCAGGAGGACTCCAGGATGAACACCGTCGGAACCATTTGTCAGCGCAGCGTCGTCACCATCGACAGCGACTGCAGCATTCAAGACGCTGCGCAGCAAATGCGCGAGCACCACGTGGGCGCATTGGTCGTGGTGGCCGATGAGCAGTCCCTGAGCGCCAACGCCTGCCGCGTGTGCGGTGTGATCACCGACCGCGACCTGACGGTGGAAGCCTTGGCACGCGGCCTTGACCCACAGGCCATCTCGGTGGGTGCGCTCATCAGCGGCAAAGCCGTGGCCGTGCCGGAACAGGCCAGCGTGAGTGAAGCCATTGCGGTGATGCGCCAGGAAGGCGTGCGTCGCGTGCTGGTGACGGGTGCCCAGCGGCAACTGTGCGGCATCCTGTCCCTGGACGACGTGATGGGCGCGTTGTCTGAGGAACTGGGCGACCTGGCCGAGTCGATGCGGCGCGGCCTGGCACGTGAATCGCTGACCCGTCGCCCTTTGGAGAGCGACGGGGCTGTTCCTGTTCAGGTACCGCTGGAGGCCCTTTCGGGTCCCTGGCGTGCAGTGGCCGCCCTGGCGGGCAGTGGTGCA
>JAIYCN010000367.1 GCA_027487995.1 Rubrivivax sp.
AGGTCCAGGTACTGGATCAGGGCCAGCGGGTCATCAGTACCCGCGTTCGCTGCATGCCGATCGAACACCTGCTGGGCGCTGTAGCCCTGGAGTTCGCTCTTCAGGCGCGCGCTGAAGAGCTGCTCGCGCATGGGCTCACGCAGGATGGAAACCGAATGGTGATACGCCTGCACCGCCGTGCGCGCCATCCCCTCAAAGGTGGTCTTGGCCCGGAACATGCGTGGGGCCCAATCCGCCTTCGGGTACACCCTTCCGAGGAAGCCAAACAGGGGTTGACGCAGCGACAGGGGCATCGCCGCGCGCAGCCGCTCTTCCATCAGGTGCAACCGGTAGCGGCGGTAGCCGCCGAAGGTTTCGTCACCACCGTCCCCCGAAAGGGCCACCGTCACTCGCTTGCGGGCGAGTTGGCACACCCGGTAGGTGGGGATGGCCGAGCTGTCGGCATAGGGTTCGTCGTACAGGTGCGCCAGCGTGTCGACCAGATCAAAGTCATCGCTCTTGACCGTTTCAACATAGTGGTCAGTACGGTAACGATCAGCGACCATCTGAGCGAATTCGCTTTCGTTGAAGGCGGGATCGTCGAAGGCGATGGAGCATGTTTGCACCGGCCCCGACCCAGCCCGAGCCATGCTGGCGACCACCGCGCTGGAATCCACACCGCCGGAGAGGAAGGCACCAAGCGGCACTTCAGAAATCATGCGCAGCTTCACGCTCTCATCCAGCCGGCGCAGCAGTTCTTCCTGGGCCTCCTCGGCGCTGATGCGCGTGTCCAGCCTGAAGCGCACATCCCAGTAGGGCTTCGGAGTCGGCACCGGCTGCCCGCGGCGGATGGTCAGCGTGTGCGCGGGTTCCAGCTTCTTTGCGCCCTTGAAGATGGTGCGTGGCTCGGCTACGTAACCGAAGGCAAAGTACTCTTCTACCGCCAGCGGATCGATGTCACGCGCCAAGCCATGGCTGCCCAAACCGCTTTCAGACGGTCCGCCGTTATAGGCCATCACGCTCTTGAGTTCAGAACCGAAGGCCAGCAGGCCGTCAGGCAACAACGCGTAGTACAGGGGCTTCACGCCCAGGCGGTCGCGCGCCATAAAGAAAGTTTGGCGGTTGCGGTCCCACAGAGCGAAGGCGAACATGCCCCGAAAGCGATGCACGCAGGCTTCACCCCAGGCTTCCCAAGCGTGCACGATCACCTCGGTGTCGCTGCGCGTGCGGAAGATATGGCCCAGGGCCTGCAGTTCGGGAATCAGGCTTTGGTAGTTGTAGATCTCGCCGTTGAACACCACCACCACCGAGCCGTCTTCATTGAACAGCGGTTGCTGCCCCGTGGCCACATCAATGATGGACAGGCGACGGTGCCCCAGGCCCACGCCCTGCTCGATGTGCAGGCTGCCTTCGTCGGGCCCCCGATGGTGTTGTGACTCGTTCATGCGGTACAGCCCCGCTTGGGGGATGGGCCGCGCTGCACGCGTATCGAAAAGGCCGGTGATGCCGCACATGGTGGTGGGTTGACTGACGGGCTACCACCGCGGTTTTGCCCTTGGGGCACGCAGGGCCCCACAGGCGCAGCCGCGCTGTGTGTTTCAAACAGGATGATTTTGGTAGCCCGGTTGAAGGATTCGGCTACCCGCCCCCCTACACAAGGGGGGGTGGTGCGGCACTAGTGCACGGCTTGGGTCAGCGGCTTTCACAGCCCTGAAGTTGGTGCCCCTTGCTGCCGGCCAGCGCCGTCAATTCACCAGACCTACGCCTGACACCAGTGCGGCGTGGGCCAGGGCCTGGTCTTGCGTGGCCAGGGGCAAGCCCCGCCGCAGTGCCAGATCCAGGTAAACAGCGTCGTACACGCTGAGGTCATATCGCAAAGACAGGTCAAGCAACTGTTGCGCCTGCGGCTCTGACTGGTCAATCTCAATGGGCAGTGAGGCCAACATGGCCAGAACTTCATGCGCTTGGGCTGCGATAAGCCTTTGCCGCTTGCAGGCCGTGCGAAGTACGTTCGTGTACTCCAAGACCAGCAATGACGGTGCAACGGCACGGCCAGACCCCAGCCGCTGGGCGATGGCTTCGGTGTAGGCGTTGGCCTGGCTTTCGATCACCCAGCCGCTGAGGACCGAGTTGTCGAGCACAAAGCTCATCAATCCAGCCCTTCGCGGCCCATCGACTTGATGTCGCCTTCAAGCACCACCAGTTTGCGCAGTTCACGCAGGCGGTCGAAAGTTTGTTGAACCGCCTTGCGCTGTTGCCGATCAGAAGCGCCAGCGCTGAAGGGCACCATCTGGATAACGGGCTTTCCACGCTTCGTGACGGCAATCGTCTCGCCCCGTTCAACGCGACCAATCAACTCAGAGAGTTGGTTCTTTGCTTGGGCCAGGGGAACGGAAGCCATCGCTAGATTGTAAAACAAAATGGCTAGCTATGTGAGAAATTCGTCATAGATGGCCTGATAACGGCCCACCATCGCCTGAAGGCTGAAGTGCGCCTCTACCCGCCGGCGCCCGGCGTGTCCCAGGGCTGTTCGGCGCTGGGCATCACGCAAATCAAGCAGGGCGTTCGCCATAGCAGTGGGGTCGCCCGCCGGAACCAGCAGCCCGGTTTGGCCTTGCACCACCAATTCGGGGTTACCGCCCACGGCCGTGGCCAGCACCGGCAGGCCGGTGGCCATGGCTTCCAGGATGGTGTTGCTGATGCCCTCGGCACGCGAAGGCAGCACGAAGGCGTGCAGGCCGCGCAGCACGGTGGGCACCTCGCTGCGGGTTCCGGCCAGCCACACTTCATTCTGAACACCCAAGCCAGCAGTCTCGGCTTCCACCGCTGCCCGCAAGGGGCCGTCGCCCACCACCGCCAGGCGCAGCGTGGGCCTCAGATTGGGCCATTGCCGCAGCGCCTGGGCGAAGGCGCGCACCAGGGTGAGTTGGTCCTTTTCAGCCTGCAGGCGACCCACGGTGCCGATGATCAGGTGCTGTGCGGGGTTGAAGGGGCAGCCGGGAATCGGGTCAGGCTGCGCAGTTGAACCACTGCGCGCGGCGACCACCGGGCAGAACCGGCTAATGTCCACCCCGTTGTAGACCTGGCTCACGCGGTGAGCCCCAATGCCAACAGGCCCCGTGAGGTAGTTGGCCAAGTCTTGTGACAGCGAGATGTAGCGGTGCACGAAGGGGCTGTAGACACGCCGTACCCACTGGTACTTGCGCACCGTGCCGTGGGGGTCGCTCATATCCCGCCCATGTTCGCCATGGATGCGCGCCCTCACACCGGCCAGTGCAGCAGGCACCTGCATTTCCAGGGCGCCCAGGTTGCGGGTGTGCACGATGGCAGGCTGCAGGCGAAGGATCTCGCGCCGCCAGCGGGCATAGTGCGGCAGGCCATGACCCGGGGACTTGTTCAGTGAAATGAATTCCACATCAGACCGGCGGATGCGCTTGGCGAAATCCGTCACTTCGGTCAGCGCCATCACCGCATGGCGGTAGGCGCCCTCGTCCATGTGGTTGATCAGGTTGACCACTCCGTTTTCAAGGCCGCCGGTATCGAAGCGGTAGACAACGTGAAGGATGAGGGGGCGAGCGTCGATTCTGGCTGGCGCGGGCGCGGGCAGTTCCCGATGAACAGATGACGATGCGGTTGATCCCATGTCGTTCATTCTGCACACGCATTTGGGGGTGAACGGGGCGAAGCGCACGGACCACCGTGAAACATCCACGACATGCGGACGGCGCGGCGCGCGCAAGGTCCATTGGGAGCCCCTTCGCACTTCCCTTATTGCCCGAGGCGTTGCATTATTTTGGGCTAGAGCTTTGGAGATGAAATGAAACGGAAAGTTGTACTGCTAGCCATCGGGACCTTGGTGCTCACATCGGCCGCTCAAGCGCAAAACTGCGCAAACGGACAGCGGGTAAAAAACGTTGCAGAGTTCAATACGTTGTTCACAAATCAGCGTGTTTGCGTTATCAGCCCAAATCAGACCGTAGCAGGACGAAACGACATCTTCCAGCAGACGATGTTGGGGTCGAATACAGGTACGAGCGGTACTCTGAGAGATTACTTCCGCAGATCCGATCCTTTTGATCCACAGCGCGACGTGGGTACCTGGCGCGTGGTGGACAACCCCGGTAACAACGCCGTAACGCTTACATTCGCCTACACCAATGGCGGGACCTTCTCCTATCGGGTCTACAGCCCTTCCGCAAATGTCGTGGAGTTGTGCACCAACACCGCTAACCCTACCCTGGTCCTAACCGGGCGCGCTTCATCCGGTCCCTACACCACGGCGTTCCCCACTGCCTGCCCGAGTTAACATCCGGCCGTTTGAAGGCGGCCTTCAGGGAGGGGAGCTCGGCAAGTATGCAGAGCTATCAAGCCCAACAACATGGCAGCGAAGGCAATTCGAGGGCCATTCAGGACCGCGTCTGTCGCACCGACGACTGCCAAGCCCGCCAGAGCACCTAGCACGGCCGAAGACCGGGCGGTCCGTTGGGAAATCGAACGCAGGGCACCCATAGTGAAGAATACCGCCCAAAGTACGGCCCCTAGGTAGCCCTGCTCCACTAACAGGTGTATGCCAATATTCTGTGCATTCCAAGGGTGATGTCCTTGATCGCTGCTGTAGAACCAGCGCTGAAGCCCTTGCGTGAAGTCACCGTTCTCCAGCAGTTCATGCCCGGCGGCACTCGTTAGCGAGAGGTCATCTATCAACACCCGGTGCGGGCCTGACTGAACTGATAGAGCCACCACAGTATTTCTCGGCGCGTACCAAGCCCACTGCCCGATAGCTTCTCCTTGAAGCGAGGTCTTCACATCCACCCAGGCTCCGGGCTTGTTACCCTGTACGTTGACCCAGCCGATTGAGCATCCTGTGGGGTAGATCAGATGCTTCTCACAAAGCTCAATACCTAACCGAGCAGCGCCATCCAGAGGCAGCACCCGGGCGCGAAGTGTGTAGGGACCTTCTGGTCTCGTGGGGCTCGAAAGGCTATTGAGGCGCTGTGCAACTCTGTAGTGCATACCCCAACTGTCGGGCCTGC
>JAIYCN010000358.1 GCA_027487995.1 Rubrivivax sp.
GCCCAGCATGAAGATGTTGGCGCCCGAGCAGAACACGCGGTCCTTGGCGCTGGTCACGACGACCGTGCGCACTTCGGGGTGCTCGAAACGGATGCGGTTCACCGCGTCGTTGAGTTCGACATCCACGCCCAGGTCGTAGCTGTTGAGCTTGAGCTTGTAGCCCGGGCGCAGGCCGGCGTTCTCGTCGAAATCAGCGGTCAGGGTGGCCACGGGGCCCTCAAAGCTCAGCTTCCAGTGGCGGTACTGGCTGGGGTTGGTTTCGTAATTGACGCGTTGGTCTTGGCTCATGGTGGTCTCCTCGCTCGGTGTGGGGTTGCTTTGACTGGGTGGGTGGTGTTCAGTGCTTCGTTCTGCTTTGCCAACCACCTGCACCGCAGTGCATGTGCTCAGCATGGGTTGAACTTTAATGCACTTTATTTCCCGTGTCAACACATCAAACATGCATTTTATTGCATTTTAGGGAAAGTACTGGGCACCCATCAAGCCGGCATCCCCAAGGCCCCGCGCATCAACTCACGCAGCTTCCCGAAGGTGGCCTCCAGGGGCTGCGTCGACGTGTTCACGGTGAACTCCGCCTTGCCATAGAACGCCGCGCGCCCCGCCAGAATGCCGCGCAGGTCTTCCATCGCCTCCTTGCTGGCCGACATCGGCCGCATGTCGCCCTGCGCAATCACGCGCTTCATGTGGTCTTCCGCATCCGCTTGCAGCCACACCGTGGTGCAGTGTGAAAGCAGGAGGTTGAAGGTGGCCGCGTCGCTGACCAAACCGCCGGGCGTCGCGATCACCGCCTCGGGGTAGATCTGAATGGCCTCTTCCAGGGCGCGCCGCTCGTAGCGCCGGTAGGCGTTCTGGCCGTACAGGCCTTGGATCTCCGCAATTGAGCAGCCCGCGAATTTCTCAATCTCGCGGCTGAGTTCCACGAAGGTGAAACCCAGGTCCTCGGCCAGCATCTGGCCCAGCGTGGACTTGCCCGCGCCGCCCAGTCCGATGAGCGCCATGCCGGAGCTGCGCGCATGCGCCCCGCCCGTGCCCAACAACTCGCCCACCGCCACGCGCACACGCCGCAGCGTGGGCTCATCCCGCCCTGCCAGCAACTCCCGCAGCAGCAGCCACTCGGGGTTGGCCGTGGTGACGTCGCCAATCAATTCCGCCAGCGAGCACTGCAGGGCCAGGGACACCTGCTGCAGCACCAGGATGGACGCATTGCCGACCCCGTATTCCAGATTGGCCAGGTGGCGCTCGGACACATCGGCCGCGGATGCGAGGGCCTTGCGGGTCATGCCGCGGCGCGAGCGCAGGGCGCGCACGCGCTCGCCCAGGGCCAGCAGGAAGGGGTTCTTGCCATCTTCTTCAGGGCCCTCCTCGGGGCCCTCATTCTGATTCTGGGGGATATGCACTATAGTGCTTGACATGGTTCAATGCTGGTCGTAAAGTTCGAACACGCACAATACTGCATCTCATCATTCGACACAAGCCCGGGCGTCAAGGGGGCACCACAAGAACACACCGAAGTCCGACGCCCGAGCCCGCCCGTCCGCATCACCACTGGCACCGAGGAGACAACCATGAGCGCCACCCAACCGAGCGTGCAATCCCCACCCGCGCGATTCAACTTCGCGCAGCACCTGCTGGCCCTGAACATGGGCCGCGCCGAGAAGGCCGCCTTCGTGGATGACCTCGAGACGCTGAGCTTTGGCGAACTGGCCCGCCGCATACAGGCTGTGAGCGGCGCGCTGCGGTCTCAAGGCATACGGCGCGAGGAGCGCGTGCTGTTGCTGATGCAGGACTGCACCGACTGGCCGGTCGCGTTCCTGGGGGCGCTGCATGCGGGCGTGGTGCCCGTGGCGGTGAACACGCTGCTCACCGCAGACGACTACGCCTACATGCTGGAACACAGCCGCGCGCAGGCCGTGATGGTGTCGGCGGCGCTGATGCCCACGCTCACACAGGCCCTGGCGCAGTCCGCACACGAAGTGAAGTTCGTGGCCGTGTCGCGCCCCTCACAGGCGCTGCCGGCATCGGCCATTCCCCACGTGGACTTCAGCACATGGTTCGGCCATGCGCCGGCAGACGCAGCACCCACCAGTCCCGACGACCCGGGCTTCTGGCTTTATTCCAGCGGCTCCACGGGGCGACCCAAGGGCACGGTGCACACGCACGCCAACCCCTACTTCACCAGCGAACTCTATGGTCGTCACTTGCTGCAACTCACCGACGCAGACGTGTGCTTCAGCGCGGCCAAGCTCTTCTTTGCCTACGGTCTGGGCAATGGCCTGACCTTCCCGCTGAGCGTGGGCGCCACCACCGTGCTGCTGGCCGACCGGCCCACGCCCGAAGCCGTTTTCAAGCGCTGGACGCAAGGTGCTGCAGGCGGCCCCGGCATTCGCCCCACGGTGTTCTTCGGCGCCCCCACGGGCTATGCCGGCATGCTGGCCCACGCGGAGCTTCCGGCCCGCGGCGCCGTGGCCTTGCGCATGGCCTCATCCGCGGGTGAAGCCCTGCCGGCCGAGATCGGCGAGCGCTTCAAGTCGCATTTCGGCGTGGACATCGTGGACGGCATCGGCTCCACCGAGATGCTGCACATATTCCTGTCCAACCGCCCCGGCCAGGTGCGCTACGGCACCACCGGTTGGCCCGTGCCCGGCTATGAGGTGGAACTGCGCGGTGAAGGTGGCGCTGCCGTGCCCGAGGGCGAACCCGGCGACCTCTACATCAAGGGCCCCTCGGCAGCCCTCATGTACTGGGCCAACCGCGAGAAGAGCCGCGAGACCTTCCAGGGCGGTTGGACCAAGAGCGGCGACAAGTACGTGCGCAACGCCGACGGCACCTACACCTACAGTGGCCGCAGCGACGAC
>JAIYCN010000307.1 GCA_027487995.1 Rubrivivax sp.
CCTGCTGGACGCGTTCGAGCAGGACATCGGCAACCCGGCCTACCCCGACAGAGCCGCCCTGCTCGACTACTGCCGACGCTCGGCCAACCCGGTGGGCCGAGTTCTGCTGCACCTGTACGGCGTGCGTGATGCCGGGGCCCTCTCCCAGTCCGACGCCATCTGCACCGCCCTGCAACTCATCAACTTCTGGCAGGACTTCAGCCGTGACCACCCCACGGGCCGCTGCTACATCCCACATGAAGACGCGCAGCGGCATGGGCTGAACCCCACCAGCCTGACGGCGACCACCGATATCCCGCAGACCCAGGCGCTGATCGCCGACCTCGTGGCTTGGGCACGCACGCTGATGCAGCAAGGTCAGCCCCTGGCGCTGCGCCTGCCCGGCCGCGTGGGCTGGGAACTTCGGCTTGTGGTGCTCGGAGGCCTGCGCATTCTGGAGAAAATCGAGGCCATGGAATACCGCAGCCTGGCCCAGCGACCCCGCCTGCACGCCTGGGACGTGCCGCTCCTGCTGTGGCGCGCCGTCTTCATGCGCCGCGCGGTGCACACGCCATGACGCCCGAGCAATACGTCCAGGAAAAGACCGCGGCCAGCGGCTCCTCCTTCACCACGGCCTTCAAGTTCCTAAGCCCGCCGCGCCGCGCGGCCATCACCGCCTTCTACGCCTTCTGCCGCGAGGTGGACGACGTGGTGGATGAAGTGCGGGACCCAGGCGTCGCCGCCACCAAGCTGGCGTGGTGGCGCACCGAAGTGGGCCGTGCCTTCACTGGCCAACCACAGCACCCGGTCATGCAGGCCCTGATGCCGCATGCCGATGCGTACGGCATCGAGGCAGCCCACCTGCTGGGCGTGATCGAAGGCTGCGAGATGGACCTCAGCCAAAACCGCTATCTCGACTTTCCCGGTCTGCAGCGTTACTGCCATTTGGTGGCCGGCCTGGTGGGTGAAGTTGCCGCACGCATCTTCGGGCAGACGCAGCCCCAGACCACCGCCTACGCCCACGCCCTGGGTCAGGCCATGCAGCTGACCAACATCATCCGCGACGTGGGCGAAGACGCGCGGCGCGGCCGCATCTACCTGCCGGTGGCCGACCTGCAGCGCTTCGACGTGAAGGCGCATGAGTTGCTGCAGGGACAGGCCCCCTGGGGCTACAGCGAGCGCTTCACCGCCCTCATGCAGTTCCAGGCCGCGCGGGCACATGAACTCTATGACCAGGCCCTTTCTTTGTTGCCGGCCGATGACCGCCGCACCCAACGCCCCGGCCTGATGATGGCCGCTATCTACCGCACCCTGCTGCGCGAAATCGAGGCCAGCCAGTTCCAGGTGCTGCATCAGCGGATTTCGCTGACACCGCTGCGCAAGGTGTGGATTGCCATGGTCACGAATTGGCGCTACCGCTGAACACCGTGGGCGCAGCGCGAACGGTGGGGGTGGTGGGCGCCGGCTGGGCCGGCCTGGCCGCCGCGCTGGAACTCAGCGACCTGGGGCACCGCGTGGCGCTCTGGGACATGGCGCCCAAGGCAGGCGGACGCGGCCGCAGCGGCATTCACCAGACGCTCCCGCCTGGGAAAACGACCGCCGCAATGCCGACGATCGAACTCGATTGCGGCCAACACATCCTCATAGGCGCCTACACCGAGTGCCTGCGCATGATGCGCAGACTGAACGTGGACCTTCAGCAGCTTCTGTGGCGCGGTCCCCTGCTATTGGTCGATGCTCAAGGTGAGGGCCTGCGCCTGCCCGGTGGCCATCCCATGCTCGCCTTTTTGCGCGGGCTGCTGGCACATCGCACCTGGTCGCTTGGTGATCGAGCGCACCTGCTGTGGCGGCTTTCCGCGTGGCATCGCCGGGGCTTCCGTTGTGAACCCGGCTCCACGGTGGCCTCCCTGTGCCGCGGCCTTCCGCCGCGCATGATGAACGAACTCATCGAGCCCCTGTGCGTGGCCGCGCTGAACACGCCGGCCGCGGTCGCGGATGCGCAGGTCTTCCTGCGTGTACTCGGCGATGGTCTGTTCGCGGGCCCCGGCGGCTCGGACCTTTTGATCCCGCGCGCACCATTGCACGATTTGTTGCCCGGCCCTGTGGTGCAACATCTGAAAGGCTTGGGTCACGCGCTTCACTTGGCCGATCGGGTGCAGCGCATTGAACCACTGGGCCACGGCCGCTGGCGGGTGCATGCACACGCCACGCTGGATGTCGACCGCCTGGTGCTGGCCACCAGTGCGGCAGAAGCGGCACGCCTGCTTGGTCCTTGGGACGCGGCATGGTCATCCATTGCAGAGGGGCTGACCTTCGACCCCATCGTCACCACTTGGGTCCACGCACCCGGCCTTGCACTGCCCTGCCCCATGGTTCGGCTGAGCGACGGTCCTGCCCAGTTCGCCTTCGATTTGGGTCAACTGGGCACAGGGTGGGTCGGCGGCGTTTCCCTCGTGACCAGCGACGCCGGACCATGGCTCGAGCAAGGCTTGGCGGCACTGGAGGACGCGGTCCTGCGGCAAGCGCGCGCGCTGCCCGGCGTCCAGGTCGAAAAGACCATCGTGATCCGCAGCATTGCAGAGCGCCGCGCCACCTTCCGCTGCCGCACTGGACTTCAGCGACCTGCGCCTCGGGCGGCCGATCAACACGGCTCCCTCTGGCTGGCGGGCGACTATGTCGAAGGCCCCTACCCTTCCACCCTGGAGGGCGCGGTGCGTGCCGGTGTTGCTGCAGCGCACCATGTGAACAATTCATGATGCAGCAGTTGCTTTCGGAATGCAAAATCACCGCATGCCCGAAAGCTCCTCACAAGGCAAAGAACCCGGCACCACCGGGCCCGCTGATGGCCCCGAGCCCCAACCGGCCATACAGGTCATGGAACGCATGTTCCGCCTGCTGGATGTCCTGGCGGAACACCAGGATCCCGTTTCGCTGAAGATACTCAGCGAGCGAACCGGCCTTCATCCGTCCACGGCGCACCGCATCCTCAACGACCTCACCTTGGGTCGCCTGGTCGACCGGCCCGAAGCCGGCAGCTACCGACTGGGCATGCGGCTGCTGGAACTGGGCAATCTGGTCAAGGCGCGGTTGGATGTGCGCGAAGTGGCCATCGGCCCGATGCGGGAGTTGCACCGACTGACCCAGCAGCCCGTGAACCTGTCCGTCCGACAGGGCGACGAGATCGTCTACATCGAGCGCACCTACAGCGAGCGGTCGGGCATGCAGGTGGTGCGCGCCGTGGGTGGTCGCGCACCGCTGCACCTCACCTCCGTGGGCAAGCTGTTCCTCGCACAGGACGACCAGGCCCGTGTACGCGCCTACGCCACCCGCACGGGCCTGTCCGGGCACACGCGCAACAGCCTCACGGAACTGCCACGTCTGGAGCGGGTGTTGTCCCAGGTTCGCCAGCAGGGCGTGGCCCGTGACGATGAGGAATTGGAGCTGGGAGTGCGCTGCATGGCGGCCGGGATCTACGACGACCAAGGCCGCCTGGTGGCTGGCCTGTCTATTTCAGCACCAGCCGACCGGCTGGAGGAAAGCTGGGTCAGCCGGTTACAGGCGACCGCACGGGAGATTTCTCGGGCACTGGGCTGCCCTGAGACGCATGGTCCGTGATCCACTTGCGCAACCGCTCGGCGTCGCCGATGCGGGCCGTGCGGCCGGCTGAATCCAGCAGCACCATGATCAGCTCGCGGCCGGCCAAGGTGGCCTGCATCACCACGCAACGCCCGGCCTCGGCGATGTAGCCCGTCTTCTGCAGGGCGATGTCCCATGTGCCGCCGCGCACCAGTCCGTTGGTGTTGCGGAACTGCAGTTGCTGACGGCCCACGGCCACCTTGGCCTCCGGCCACACCGAGAATTGGCGGAGCAACTCGTGTTCATGAGAGGCCCGCACCAGGATGGCGAGGTCGTGCGCACTCGACTGGTTCTTGCTCGACAGACCCGTGGGCTCCACGAAGCGGGTGTCGTGCATGCCCAGCTCTCGCGAGCGTTGGTTCATGGCCTCCACGAAAGCCGACAAGCCGCCCGGGAAGTGGCGCCCCAGCGCATTGGCTGCGCGGTTCTCACTGGACATCAAGGCCAGGTGAAGCATCTCACGGCGGCTGAGCCGGGAACCGACGGCCAGGCGGGATGCGCTGTGCTTCTCCGTGTCCACATCGTCCTGTGTGACGGTGAGCACCTCGTCCAGGTCCTGCTGGTTCTCGAACACCACCATGGAGGTCATCAGCTTGGTGATGGACGCGATGGGCAACACGGCCTGCGCGTTCTTGCTGAACAGCACCTCGTTGGTGTTGCGGTCCAACACCAGGGCCACGCTGGACTTGAGATCCAGGGGGTCTGGCGTCTGGTGCAGGCCGTAGGTCTGGCCCATGGAAGGGCGCGCTGCAACGGCGGCCGCGGCACCCGCCGCGCCGACGGCCGCCACCGTGGCCACCTTCGCGCGCTTGGCCGTGCTGCCGTTGGCCGGCTTGCCGGCCTTGGTCGCGGATTTGGCCGTGGCCTTGGTGTTCTTGGGCTTTGTCGGTTGAGCGGTCCCGGCCGGTTTGGACTGCGCACCCGCAGGGCGCTGGTTGGCCCACGCGGACGCAGACGAGAAAGCCAATCCGAATGCAGCCAAGAGGCTCAAGGCCGCCGTGAGGGAACGCAACACCATCGAAGTCGCCATTCGGCGTCTCGATCGGCGCCGCATCAGTTCATCAGATTCATCAGTGTAGGCGATGACTTCTGCCGAATCAACGGCTTACCGCGCGAAATTGAAGCGAATTTACGGGTCAACCCTGAGCGGCGACCCGCTCCAAATTGGAATGCAGCTTGTTGAGCGCAGACAGATAGGCCTTGGCCGAGGCCACCACGATGTCGGGGTCGGCGCCCACGCCGTTGACCACCCGACCACCATGCTGCAAGCGCACGGTCACTTCGCCCTGCGACTCGGTGCTGCCGCTGGTGATGGCGTTGACGGAATACAGCACCAGTTCAGCGCCCGTGTTCAGGCGGGACTCGATGGCCTTGAGCGAGGCATCCACCGGACCATTGCCGTCGCTGTCGGCCTTGTGTTCAATGTCGCCCGCCGCAAACACCACCGCGGCATGCGGCCGCTCGCCAGTTTCAGAACGCTGCGACAAGGCGATCAGGCGGTAATGCTCCTGCTCGCTGGTGACGCTTTCGTCGCTGACCAGGGCGATGATGTCCTCGTCGAAGATCTCGCTCTTGCGGTCGGCCAGGTCCTTGAAGCGGGCGAAGGCGGCGTTGATCTCGGCCTCGCTGTCCAGGTCGACGCCCAACTCCTGCAGGCGCTGCTTGAACGCATTGCGGCCGGAGAGCTTGCCGAGCACGATCTTGTTGGCGCTCCAGCCCACGTCTTCGGCGCGCATGATCTCGTAGGTGTCGCGCGCCTTGAGCACGCCGTCCTGGTGGATGCCACTGGCGTGGGCAAAGGCATTGGCCCCCACCACGGCCTTGTTGGGCTGCACCACG
>JAIYCN010000070.1 GCA_027487995.1 Rubrivivax sp.
AGGGGGACTCGGCGGATCAAGTCCAGATTCGACAACATCGACATGGCAAGCCCTTTCGTTCAAAACCTCTGATGAGGGGCTATCGGGAGTTTGTCTCAACTGATTGAGTTTGGTCGGTGGATTTAGGTATCAAAAATGCCTAATTTGTCATTTTTGCCGGTCTTCCGTATTCGGGTTGTCCCGTAGATCTGCGGTGAATTGGCCCCCCATGAGAAAATAAGACGATGACTGCAAACACCACCCACGCCCAAGTTCTCATCCTGGGCTCCGGCCCTGCCGGCTACACCGCGGCCATCTACGCCGCCCGTGCCAACCTCAAGCCCATGCTGGTCACCGGAATGGCCCAAGGCGGGCAACTGATGACGACCACCGAGGTGGACAACTGGCCGGCTGATGTGATGGGCGTGCAGGGGCCCGAACTGATGCAGCGTTTTCTGCAGCACGCCGAGCGCTTCAACACGCAGATCGTGTTCGACCACATCCACACGGTGGACGTGTCCAAGCGGCCGTTTACGCTGACCGGCGACAGTGGCACCTACACCTGCGACGCCTTGATCATCGCCACGGGCGCCAGCGCCAAATACCTGGGTCTGGAGAGCGAAACCGCCTTCATGGGCAAGGGAGTGAGCGGCTGCGCCACCTGCGACGGCTTCTTCTATCGCGGCCAAGAGGTGTGCGTGGTGGGCGGCGGCAACACCGCCGTGGAGGAAGCGCTGTACCTGTCCAACATCGCCAGCAAGGTGCACCTGATCCACCGCCGAGACAAGTTCCGCGCCGAAGCCATCATGGTGGACAAGCTGCACCAGAAGGTGGCCGAGGGCAAGATGGAACTGCACCTGTGGAACACGCTGGACGAAGTGCTGGGCGACGCCAGCGGCGTGACGGGCGTTCGCCTTCAGAACACGCAGGACGGGTCGAAGAAGGACCTGGCCGTGCAGGGCTGCTTCATTGCCATTGGTCACCAGCCCAACACCGACATCTTCAAGGGCCAACTGGAGATGAAGGATGGCTACATCGTGACGCGATCGGGCTTGGCCGGCATGGCCACGATGACCAGCGTGCCGGGCGTGTTTGCCGCCGGTGACGTGCAGGACCACGTGTACCGCCAGGCCATCACCAGCGCGGGCACCGGTTGCATGGCCGCCCTGGACGCGCAGCGCTTCCTGGAGCAGGAAGGCTAAGCAGCTCGTTTTCGGGCTATACTCGCGGGCTTTGCTGCTTTTGGCGTTCGTCAGAGCATCTTGGGTTACCGCCACCCACACCCAAATTGGCGAGGTGAGGCCCCACGCCTGTGGGGCTGTTTAATCCGGAAGAGTCTCCGGTAGGAGTGTCCTTATGGCACGTGTATGCCAAGTGACGGGCAAGAAGCCCATGGTGGGAAACAACGTTTCTCACGCCAACAACAAGACCAAGCGTCGTTTTCTGCCCAACCTGCAGTACCGCCGTTTCTGGGTGGAGAGCGAGAACCGCTGGGTGCGCCTGCGCGTGTCCAACGCCGCCCTGCGCCTGATCGACAAGAAGGGCATCGACGTGGTGCTGGCTGACCTGCGCGCGCGCGGCCAGATCTAAGTCCACCCCACTGGCTCACTCGGAAGGATATTCATCATGGCAACCAAAGGCGGCCGCGAAAAGATCAAGCTGGAGTCCACTGCGGGCACCGGCCATTTCTACACCACGAACAAGAACAAGAAGACCACGCCCAACAAGCTCGAATTCATGAAGTTCGACCCCAAGGCACGCAAGCACGTGCTGTATAAGGAAACCAAGCTGAAGTGATTTGGCGGCCGGTCTTTTGGCCGGCGGTTTCCAAACAAAAAAGCCTGCTCACTGAGCAGGCTTTTTTGTGGGTGGTGTCTGATTGGGTGTCGGATCAGACCCGCGCGGCGCGCACCCGCAGGGACATTTCGTGCAAGGCGGCAATGCCGCTGTCTTCGGCGCGTTGGCACCAGGCCTGCAGGTCGGCCACCAACTGCTCGCGCGAGACGTTCGTGCGGGTCCACAGTTGGCGCAGTTCCTCGCGCATGGCCACGAGCTTGGTGAGCACCGGGCTGGACGCCATGGCCACGGCCATCTGCGGCTTCACGCCCTGGGGGACCTTCTCGTCGTCACGCGGCAGCCAGCGGCGGGCAATCATCATCTGCTTCCAGCTCTCGCTGCCCTTGCGCCCCTGCTCACGCAGGCGGTCCAGTTCCACCCCGCAGGCGCGCTTCATGGCGGCGGCGTAGTCGGCCATCACCTCATACCGGTGGTGGATGAGCGCCTCGAGCGTCTTGCCATCGGCCTGGGCCCGCACTTCGCCCAGCTTCATCACGGGTGCAGTCTTGCGCACCGTGGCCAGGCCCAGCGTCTCCAGGATGCGGATGTAGAGCCAGCCGACGTCGAACTCGTGCGGCTTGACCGACAGCTTGGCCGAGGTGGGGTAGGTGTGGTGGTTGTTGTGCAGTTCTTCGCCACCGATGATGAGGCCGATGGGCGAAATGTTGGTGGAGGAATCCACCGCTTCGAAATTCCGGTAGCCCCACCAGTGACCGATGCCGTTGATGATGCCGGCGGCCGTGATGGGGATCCACAGCATCTGCACGGCCCACACAGCACCGCCGATGGCGCCGAA
>JAIYCN010000286.1 GCA_027487995.1 Rubrivivax sp.
TGAGCGTCAGCACCTTCTGACCAGCGCGGGGCCCGAAGGCGATGCGATAGGCGATGGCTGCGGCCTGCAGCGGCCGCAGCGTGCGCGACTCGAACGGCACGGCATACAACCGGACCGAGTTCAACGAGCAGCGCAAGGACATGATGCAGCGGTGGGCCGACTATTTGGATAGTCTCAAGGCCGCGCGCAACCTGAAGAGCGCGGGTGTGCCGGAGTTCGTTCCGGTGACGAATCGACTCAAGACCAACCCTCGACGAGGCCCGATTCGTGCGCTCGCCTCATTGGATCAACCATGAGGGCCCCCGGCTGAAGGAGCAAGGAGACAAGCCCCTGTGGACGGGGGCTTGTCGATGTATTGCGCTCGCACTACATTAAGGGTATGAAGACTGCCGTCATTCCCCAAATCCGCGTGGAGCCCGAACTGCGTGCCGACCTGGATTCGGTGCTGTTGCCCGGCGAGACACTCACCGACTTCGTGGAAGCCTCAGTGCGCAGCGCCATTGAGTTCCGGCGCGTGCAAACCGACTTTGCAGCGCGCTGCGACGCGGCGCTGGCCACGTACGAGCGCACCGGTGTCTCCATTCCTGCCGAGGCTGTGATCAGCAAGCTCGAAGCCAAGGTGGCCGCGCGCGTGCGAAAACTGAGCAAATGACGTTCAGGGTCGAGTTCACTCCGGAAGCCCTCGAGGACCTCGATCGGTTGTTCGACTTCCTGCTGGACCAGGCTGAAACCGCCGAGGACGCACGGCGGGCTTTCGATGCCGTCGAGGCCATCCGCGTGGCCGCAAACACCCACCTCTCCACGACTCCATACAGTTATCGGAAAGTGGGCTCACGCCCCACCCTTCGTGAGTTGATCGTGCCTTTCGGTAAAACAGGGTATGTGCTGCGTTTTGACATTCGCACGCCGGAGTTGGTGCTGGTCTTGGGTGCGCGGCATCAGCGGGAAGAGGATTACCACTGAGGACATTTCTTCAACCTTGAGGAACGCAAGAAGGGCATGGAGAACGCTCTGCGCACCAAGCCCCTTGGTTGGGGCACTGCTGGACGAGCACGGCTCATCGAACGCCGCTAAGCCGGCACGATGGGATGGCTAAGATCGAGACCATGGACCGTCACGAAGGCTGGGCGGTGATTGTGTGCCTGGTGGGCGGCGGCCAAGAGATCCACACGGGCGAAGCCGGTATCGGCGCGTGGATCGACACTTGCCGCGAACGCTTTGCGCACTGGCGTCTGTGCATGTCGGAGGTGCGAACGACTTCTATGACGACTGATTCTGACCCTAAGCGAACACCATGCATCAACCAGTTTTTCACCATCTGAATCCGTCGTCCCTTACACCGCTCAAGCGCGCAACCTTGTCGTGGTTGGTCGCGGGGATGATCGGTGTGGCCAGTTCGGCGTCGAGTGTCGCTGCCTCGCTGGCGCCGCTGGTCAAGGGCCCGCAAGTGGACAGCCCCAAGCGGGTGCTGTTCATCGGCAACAGCTACATGTACTACAGCGACAGCCTGCACAACCACGTGCGCCGCATGGTCGGCGCGGGGGGCATCGCGGACACGGATTCGCTGGAATACAAGTCCTCGACCATCGGCGGTTCAGCCCTGGAACATCACCCGGTCGACTGGCTGACCACACCGGGGCGTATCGGCATCAAGCAGCCCTTCGAACTGGTCATCATGCAGGGCGGCAGCGCGGAGCCTCTGTCCCCTGCACGGGCGGCGAAGTTCCGCGAGACGCTGCGCGAGCACAACAAGATCATTCGCGAACGGGGCGGCAGGGTTGCGCTGTACATGACGCACGTGTACACCGAGAAGCACAGACAACACAAACCTGAAAACATCCGCCTGACCGAGGCCATGTACGTGGAGGCCGGCAACGACATCGGCGCCCTGGTGATTCCGGTTGGCCTGGCCTTTGAGGAGGCGTACCGCCGCCATCCGGACCTTCAGTTGCACAACGCCGATGGCACGCATCCCTCGATGATCGGCACCTATCTTGCCGCGTGCACGGTGTTCGCATCGGTCTATGGGCGTTCACCGGTGGGAAACCGCTACACCTACGGCGGCGCGGTCGATGCCGCCACCGCCCTGAAGCTGCAGCAAGTCGCGCAGGACACGGTGGAGCGCTTCTACCGTCGCTGACTTCAACCTGAACGCCAATGCCCGTAACCGGCCCGGCAGGCCAGCCCGGGAACGCCTAACGCGAAGCCGCCTGCTGGGGCACCTTCACCAACTTGCCGGTGTCGTAGCCCATGGCCTTGACCCTGGCCACGAGCGCGGCATAGCGGGAATCATCAATGGTCGGTGTACGCGCCATGATCCAGACATAGTCCCGAGCGCTTCGCGCGATGATCGTCTCGGTGTACTGCGCGTCGACGTGCGAGATGACAAACTCCGCCTTGATGGGCCACACGAACTGCATGCCCCAAATCGCGTTGTTGGTTCCCTCGATCACGAAGCCTCGGGGCTGCATGCGTTTGGCCGGACCATCGAACGCGCCCTTGTTGAAAATGAAGGTGGTGCTGATCGTCCCATCGGGCGCCAGTTCGTAGGACTCGATGGCGTTGTAGATGTCCTTCTCAAGGAAGGTTGGAATGACGCCGATGACGTACCAAGGCCCCATGAACCGCGGCAGGTCGAGCGACGACACCACCGGCACCGTCACCTTCTGAGGCGTGATGGCGCAACCGCCCAACACCGCCACCACCAGCGCTGACAGAACGACTCGCAGCGAACGAGGGACACTTTCAATTCTCATGCTCAGGCCTCCGGTTGAATCACGCTCGTCTCGATGCACGACCGCCGGAGCAAGTATGCGATGCGAATGAATGAGGGTGGGCGAGAGAGGTCACTCGACTCATCGCTCTGGAGACGCCTGTCGCAAATCGTGGTACTCTGAGCTCATAGATCCGCACAAGACCTTCCTAACAGGTCTTTTCTGCAGCCCCGCCGGCCCTCCCAAGGCCCATCCAGCGAGCGGCTCGCTCCAGTTCTCTCCCGACTGATTGCTCTTGAGTGTTTCTGTCCCCGGTCACCGATGGCGTGCTCGGGGTTTCTCCATTTTTTCATTCTCAAAAGGAAACACCATGACCCAGACCGGCACCGTAAAGTGGTTCAGCGACAGCAAGGGCTTCGGCTTCATTGCGCCGAATGACGGCTCCAAGGACCTGTTTGCCCACCACAGCGAGATTCGCAATGACGGCGGCTTCCGCTCGCTCGCCGAAGGCGCCAAGGTTCAGTTCGAGATCGGTGACGGGTCCAAGGGCCCTCAAGCCAAGAACATCCGAGCGCTGTAACCGAGAAAGCGCGTCGCCCTGGGTGTCGCGCGCGTCAGGGGAATTGCTCGTGCAGCGATTCCTCAAAGCGACTGACCAAGGCGACGGCCGCGCGGCCTTCCGTCATCCATTGCTGGGCCATCAGTCGGGCGTCCATTCGCACCGCATTGAGTCGGGGCTCGGGGACAGCCCGAGCCTGCAGGAAGTACAGCCCGGTGACGAGGGCCAGATCATGCGTGCTTCCCGAATCGAAATGCGCCACCAGTTGCCATGCCACGGAAGCCACATCACCGAAGGGCACCAGGCGCTGCAGCACCTTCTCGTGGGCAAGCTTGATCGCCTCGGAGGTGTTGGGGGGCCCCAAGGGCGGCGACTGGTTTTCCACCGCCGCCATGAATCTCTCGAGACTCAAGCCCTGGGAGAATTGCTTCCAATAGTCGTACATGCCGGTACAGCTCACATGCTCGTGGACCAGCGAAGCCACTGATCGGTCCACGGAGATGGTACTGCACCGCTGCTCAGGTGTTCACCCTCCACGCCGGAATCTTCCAGTTGCGCCACATGGCCAGCAGGCGCAGCAACGTGGCCACTGAAGCGGCAGCCAACAAGCCCAACCAGGGCGGCACCCCGGCCTGGTCCAGGCCGACCAGCACCCAGCCCCCTGCAAATGCGAACACCGCGTAGGGGCGGTGGTCCCGGAACACCTTCGGAATGTCGTTGCACACGATGTCCCGCAGCACGCCTCCAAACACCGCGGTGACCATGCCCAGCACCACCGCCACGAGGGCGGGTTGTCCCATGGCCAAACTGATTTGGGTTCCGCTGGCCGAGAAGAGGCCCATGCCCACCGCGTCGGGCCACTGCATGGCGCGCTCGGTGGGCTCCAGGTGCCTCCTTCGCATGAACAGCATGGCCACGATGCCCAGGATCAAGACGGCCCACAACAGTTCGGTGTGCAAGACCCAGAAGAAGGGCCGCCGGTCCAGCAGCACATCACGCAAGGTGCCGCCCCCGAACGCGGCAAGGCCGGCCACCACCACCACGCCCACGGCGTCGAGCTTGCGCCTGGAGGCCTCGATGACACCCGAAAGCGCAAAGGCCAGGGTGGCCACGAGTTCGATTCCGTACAGAACGGTGTTCAGGGTCCAGGCGGTCATGGGGCGATTGTGGCCAATCCACAGTGTTTTCGGAGGTAGGCTATGCGCCCATGTCGAACGCTCTTCCCCACGTCCTGATCAGTGAAGTCGGCCCGCGCGACGGCCTCCAAAGCGTCAAGGCCACCATGGCCCTGCCGCACAAGCTGGCTTGGGTGAGTGCGCTTCACGCGGCGGGCCTGCGTGAGATTGAAGTGGGCTCCTTCGTGCCGGCGCGGTTGCTGCCGCAGTTGGCCGACACGGCCGACGTGGTGCGACATGCGCTGGGCCTGCCGGGCCTGACGGTGATGGCCCTGGTGCCCAACCTCAAGGGTGCGCAGGCCGCATTCGATGCGGGCGTGCACAAGATCACCCTGCCCGTCTCGGCCAGCGAGGCGCACAGCCTGGCCAACGTGCGCAAGACCTGCGCGCAGATGGTGGACGAGGTGCGCGCCGTGGTGGCGCTGCGCAACGCGGTAGCACCGCACATCCAGGTGGAGGCCGGCGTGTCCACCGCCTTCGGTTGCACGCTGCAGGGCCATGTGCCTGAAGCCCATGTGCTGGACTTGGCCGAGGCCTTGGCCAAAGCGGGCGTGGACGACATTGGCCTGTCCGACACCACGGGCATGGCCAACCCCGCGGCCGTGCGCCGCCTGTTCAAGGGCCTGCAAAGCGCCGTGGGAGAGAAAGCGGGCGCGGCCCACCTGCACAACACGCGCGGCCTGGGGCTGGCGAATTGTCTGGCCGCCTTCGATGTGGGTGTGCGCACCTTCGACAGTTCGCAGGCGGGCCTGGGCGGTTGCCCCTATGCACCCGGTGCCTCGGGCAATGTGGTGACCGAAGACCTGGTGTTCATGTTCGAAGCGATGGGCGTGGACACAGGCGTGGACCTGGACAAGTTGATGACGGCGCGCGGCGCCCTCAAGCAAGGACTGCCGGATGAGCCGCTGTACGGCATGGTGCCCGATGCGGGTTTGCCGGCGAACTTCACCCCCCATGTGCGCCCATTACGAAAATCTCCGTGACCCGCGCGTGATGCGCGAGCACTTCCGCGCCGCCCCCACCGCCCTGGAAACACGCCAGGATGTATGGCCCGGCTACGTGGGCAGCTGCATCGTGCGGCCGCCCGAGGCCGACGTGGGCGACGAAGCAGTGGAGCCGCGTGTGGAGATGCCGGGTGTGTTCGGCCTGCTGCCACACTGGGCCAAGGACGACAAGCTGGCCCGCCACACCTACAACGCCCGCAGCGAAACCGTAGCCGAGAAACCCTCATTCCGGGATGCGTGGCGCAAGGCGCGGCACTGCATCATCCCAGCACGGGCCATTTGGGAACCGGACTGGCGCAGCGGCCGCGCCGTGCCCACACGCATTGAGCGCGCCGATGGCCAGCCCATGGGCCTGGCAGGCCTGTGGGACCGCTGGCGCAACCCAGCCGGGCAATGGGTGCACAGCTTCACCATGCTCACCATCAATGCGGACGGGCACCCTTTCATGCAGCAGTTCCACAAGCCCACCGATGAGAAGCGCATGGTGGTGATCCTGCCGCAGGACCACTATGACGCCTGGCTGCAGGCCAACGCGGCGCAGAGCGCTTCGTTCCTGGTGCGCTGGCCTTCGGAAAACCTGCGCGTGGTGATGCCCGGGCCTAGCGCGCCAGTACCTTGATCAGGGCCTCGAACTTCGGCCCGTAGGGTGGCGCCAGCAGCGCGGTCAGTGGCAGGCGGGTCTGGTGGAAGACCGGGCGCAACTTGGAGAAGTTCTCGAAGCCCTCGCGCCCGTGATAGTGGCCCATGCCCGAATGGCCCACGCCACCGAAAGGCAGGTCGGCTTGCCCGACATGGAAGAGTGCGTCGTTGACGCTCACGCCCCCGGACATCACGTGTTCGAGCAACCAATCCAGTTCACGCCGGTTGTGCGTGAAGGGGTAGAAGGCCAAGGGCCGCGGGCCGGCCTTGACGCGCTGCACCACCGCCTGCAGGTTGTCGTAGGGCAGCACCGGCAGGATGGGGCCGAAGATCTCCTGGCGCATCAGCGCGCAATCCTCGGGCGCGCCCACGACCACATGTGGCGCCAGGCGGCGGCGCGCGTCATCGCGGGACTTGCCGGGCATCAAGGAGATGACCTTGGCACCGCGTGTCCTCGCTTCATCCAAGGCCCCCGTGAGCCGTTCGTAGGCAGCTGCGCTGATGATGGAGGTGTAGTCGGGGCTGGCCAGATTGGCATAGCGCTGCGGCACCACCGCGCGCGCCTGCTCCACGAAGGCCTGAACCTTTCCCGTGGGCACGTAGACGTGGTCGACCGTGGTGCAGATCTGCCCCGCGTTGAGGCACTTCACGTAGAGGATGCGCTCGGCTGCGGTGCGGATGTCGAAGTCATGGCCCACCAGGGCCGGCGAGCGGCCACCGAGTTCCAAGGTCACGGGGCACAGGTTCTGCGCCGCGGCCTGCATCACCCGACGACCGGTCTGGGTGGACCCGGTGAACAGCAGATGGTCCAGGGGAAGCTGCGAGAAGGCCTCGCCCACGCCGCCGGTTTCCTCGAAGAAGCGCAGTTTGTCCGCGGGGAAGTAGTCGCCCACATGCTCCATCAAGAACTGCGTGAAGTGCCGCGAGTGCTCGCTCATCTTCACCAGGGCCCGGTTGCCCGCCGCCAGGATGGCCACCAGCGGCAGAAAGCTCAGGTTCAGCGGGAAGTTCCAGGGCACGATCACGCCCACCACGCCCAAAGGCTGCGGAATCACGCGGTTGGTGGCCATGCCGAAGGCCATGCGGTCCACCGCACGCTTCTGCACCTTCATCCACTGCGGCAGGTGCGCCAGGGCATGGTCCACGTCCTTGAGCACGGGCAGGACCTCGGTGAGCACGGTTTCGTGCGCGGAGCGATGCCCATAGTCGGCCGAGATGGCCTCGCAGATGGCGCTTCGATGGTCCTGCACGAAGTGGCGCAGGGCCTTGAGGTCGGCGCGACGCTCAGAAAGGCTGGGGTTGGGGTGCTGTGCGCACGCCTGGCGCTGCAGGCTCAGGGCCTGGGCCAGTTCATGGACCGGTTCAGAGGCCGGTTCGGTGAAGGTGGGCAATCGTGCAATTCGGGCGCTCATCTGCCGCAGTATGCGCAAGGCCTCCCACGCGAATTGGAGTGTTCACTCCACTGCGCGCCCCCGCTGCAGCCAGGCCTTGGCCCCTGCCGTGGCCGTGGCGGTGAGGAAGGTGCCCCAGCACAGGTCGATCGCCGTGACGATCCAGGGCCAGTTCTGCAGGGTGGCCTGGTTGGTCAGGTCATACGTGGCATAGGCCACGAAGCCAAACAGCGCGCCGCGCCCAGCCGCGGGCTTGATCGAGGATTCCATCTGCCCGGGCCTTACGGTGAAGACCACCATGCCCCAGATGTACACGAGGTAGAAGACCAGCGCAGCGAACAAATCAGGCTCGGGCGCCAGCAGATGCCCAATGGTGGGCTGGTACAGGCGCGAGGCCATCTGCGTCAGCCACACGGCGTCGATGGCCATGAAGATGACGAAGGTCGCCACATACGCCTTGAAGAAAGCGCCCGGGGTGGGCGCGGCCCCGGAGGAGGGAAGCGGTGCGTTCATGGCCGGTCAGTATGCAGGCGCGGCAGCAACGAGTGCTCAGTAGGGTCAGAAGCGGGATTCGCGGGCGGCCAATGCGGAACGAACTACCTTGATCAGCATGGACGTTTCCAGCGGTTTGCTCACGAAGCCGTCAAAGCCGGCCGAGCGCGTGAGGTCCACCTCATCGGTGGTCACGGCAGCCGACACCGCCAACACCGGCACAGACTGCCCACCAGGCTGGCGGCGCAGCCGCGCCAGGGCCTGCAGGCCGTCCATCCCGGGCATCTGGATGTCCATCAACACCAGGTCGGGCGTTGACCCCCGCAGGCAGGAGGCCTCAAACAACTCCAGCGCCTGCTGCCCTCCCTCGGCCACCTCCACGCGGGCACCTTGTCGCTCCAACAACTGGCGCGCCACCACGCGGTTGATTCGGTTGTCGTCCACCACCAACAGGCTCAGCCCCTCCAGCGAGGTCTCGGTGGCCGCCGCGCTGCCTCGTACCGGTGCCGGGGCACAGGGCAACTCCACTTCGACCCAGAAGCAACTGCCCAGGCCGTGCTCGCTCTCCACGCCCGCTTGCCCACCCATCAATTCGGCCAGTTGCCGGCAGATGGACAGGCCCAGGCCTGAACTGCGCAGATTGGGGTCAGGGCCTGGCGTCCAGGGCGTGCCCAGGCGTTGGTGCAGCTGCGAATAGGGTTGAAACAGCCGCTGCAGGGTGTCGGCCTCGATGCCGATGCCCGTGTCCCGCACCTCCAGGCGCACGCGCTGTGGGCTCAGCCGCTGCAGGCCCACGGTGATGCTGCCGGTCAAGGTGAACTTCAGCGCGTTGGACAGGTAGTTGGCCAAGATCTGCCGCAAGCGGGGTGCATCTCCCTGGACCCAACCCAGATTGGCCGGGCCGGCATTCACCGTGAGCGACAAGCCCTTGGCCTCGGCCAGCGGAGTGAAGGCCGCTCGAATGGATTCGAGCCATACGCCGATGTCGAAGACCTGACGCTCAAGCTCCAGACGGCCCGATTCGATGCGGGACACGTCGATCACATCGGACACGATCGTTTGCAGGGACTGTGCGGACTCCGACATCAGGTCCAGGTAGTGATGCCGGGTGGCGGCTGGCAGGTTTGCGTCCTGCATCAGTTCGATGAGCCCCATGATCCCGTTGAGCGGCGTGCGAATCTCGTGGCTCATGGCGGCCAGGAAGCCCGTCTTGGCACGGCTGGCCGCTTCGGCGTCTGCCTTGGCGCGCGCAAGTCGGTCTTCGCGTTGCCAGCGTTCGGTGAGGTCCTCGTACACCCAGACCATGCCAAAGCCATCCGGCGCACCGGGCTTGATCAGCCGGCCTGTGAGCAGCCCGGGGAAGGAGCTGCCATCGGCACGGAATAAGGTGTGTTCGTAGCTGATGGTCTCCCCCGCGCGCAACCGCACATGGACGTGCTCCCCAACCCGCGTCATGGCATCGGCTCCGCCGATGTCTTCGTCGTAGGAGCGCCCGATGGCGGAGCCCGGCGACAGGCCCATCAAGCGCTCGTACTGAGCGCTCGCGGCCGTCACACGACCATGTCGGATCACGGCAATCGCCGCAGGCGTGGCCTCCAGGATGGCGCGCAACTCGCGCTCCCGTCGCATGTCGTCAGTGACGTCATGCCCCACCGACACCAGCACCGCACGGCCGTCGAGGTCGGTCGAGTTGAAGGTACAACGCTGCTCCCGGACCACCCCTTGGGCATCGGTCCTCAGCAGCGCCACATTGCGAAGCTCTCCCTGTTCCCGAAGTTCACTGAGCATTGCGTCACGACCAGCCTTGGTCACCAGGCCCAGTTCAAGCGACGTGCGCCCGATCATGTCCCGAGGTTGTCGTCCACTGGCCTCCGCAAAGGCGGGGTTCACCAACAAATACTCACCCGTTTTGTAATCGGACACCGCCATGCCGTGAGAACTCGCCCTGAACAGGGCCTGCAGCAACTCTTGGGACTTGCGCAGTTCGAGGCGCGCATCATCCTCGCGGGTGCGGTCAATGATCAGCGACAGCAGGGTTTCCTCATCGGGGTCGATGGCAATTGACGTCACCGTGACCGCCACAGATCGGCCGTCCAGCGCCCGCATGGTCAGATCGCGCAGGGGCAGGCCCTCCCCCGAGACCAGCCGTCTGGCCTGAACCATTCGCGTGTGGGTGGCGGCCCGTTCACCCTCAGGAATCAAGTCCATGAAGGGTCGATCCTTGAGGCGGCTCCCATGGGACCCATCAAACAGCAGGGCGGCCGCCGCGTTGTGGTCCGTGATGATGTGATTCTTGACGACGAAGGCCGCGACAGGCAGCCGGTCGAAGAGATTCCGGTAGCGCAGCGCCGTGCGGCCCGCTTCCCGGACCTGGCGCCCCACGATCTGGGCAATGTAGTGGCCCAACCACGCGAAGACCGTGATGAGCCCCGCACTGATGACCGTATTGGCAAGGTCCTGATACAGGGCACTCGCATTGGGCAGTGCCATCAGATGGTCCACCGTGACGGCCGCAAACAGAAGCGCCGTGTAGACCACCGTGGCCATGCTCAACCTGCGCTGCCCCAGCACGGTGATCATGAACACGAAGGCGGGCATCACCATGAACCCCACGGTGTTCACTCCCATGTGTTGGGGAACGGCCGCAGCCGCGATGAAGGTGATGGTGGCCCAGGCAAAGACAGCCATGGCCAGCACGCCATGTCGGTGCTGGCGATGCTGCAACCAGCACCATCCAGAAAGCGCGGCGTACCCCAGGCATGCCAGCAGAACAGCCGTCCCCACTGGTGATGGACGGGCCAACACGCTGGGCACCAGCAAAGCGCCGGAAGCGAGAGCCACGACTGCAGCGACCAGGAAGATCCAGCCGATGACCGGCAGACGCACCACGAGGTCGGCTGTCGATTCAGCCAAAGGCTTCGTGAGGATTGGTGGGTTGGAGGACATACGGCATCCCCAGAGCGCAAGGCCCAGAGCAATTGATTATGGGCCAGGCCTAGAAAGGCTTGCAGATATGCCCCGCGACCGACGACGCCGGCATCCGTGTGAGCCCGGTCACCAAAAACATGAATTCATGGCGGTTTGCCCCCGAGATCGTCACCAATCGGTCATGCATTCGATGCACACTCGACTCTGAAGTCTTCACACCACAGGCTCACTTCAGGGAGATCGCCATGGCAGGCGTTTCGACAACTGGAAACTTTCATCCATTGGGTGGTCAGCGCCTGCAGGCGGGCACTTGGTGGAAACCGTGGACGCGCCGCAGCGCCAAGGGTGCTGCCGTTTCCGTGCGCGCGCCCTCGCATGTCGAGCCCATGCCGGCTCTTCCCACCTACGGAGCGCCAGTGGTTCACACGTCGGGCCTGGCCACCGAAGAGTTGCCCAGCCCCCTGGACCTTGAGCAAGCCCAGTTTCTGGCCCGGCTGCGGCAAGCCGGTCTCTGAACAGCCTGGGTCGGCAAGACCCGCAGATGGTCTTGTCGACGGGGTACATGGGGAGCACTTGATCTGGCGCTAAGCTCCGGCGCATGGGAATCTCAACGCCAACGTCATCGCCCGTGGCGGGGCACATGGCCATCATCGGCGCAGGGCCGGTGGGTCTGGCCTTGGCCCTGCTGGTCGCACGCCGCTGCCCTCAATGGCGCGTCAGCCTCTTCGATGCGCGTGAACTTCAGGCCGACACCAGCGGCGACCCCCGAACGTTGGCCCTTTCACTGGGCAGCGTTCAATTGCTGAAGCAACTGGGCGCATTTCCCGCACAGGCCACCCAACCCATCCTGCATGTGCAGGTGAGCCAGGAAGCGCCCGCCGTGGCCTTGGCTGGCCCGCAACCGGAAGTCAACATCCGGGCATCGGACCTGGGTGTGGCGGAACTGGGCGCGGTGATGGCCTATGGTGCATTGGTGCCCACCCTGCAACGCGCCTGGGAGCGCGAGCAGGCAGCCGCACCGCAGCGCCTGCATCACCGGTTTGGGCACCCGGTGCAGGGCATCAAGATTCTCGATGCGGCGAATGAGGGGCCAGCTAGGGTGGAGGTGGACGCCGGCGTGGTGGAAGCCTTCGACTTGGCGGTGGTGGCCGAAGGGGGCGTGTTCATGCGCCATGCCCAGCGGCCTGAAGTGGCCATCACGCCGCGTGCCAGCCCTTCATCCCAAGAAAGCCGCTCGGCCCCCCTGCCCACGCGCATGGGCGATGCCTTTCGGCGGCTGACCGGCTGGGCAGATCAGGAGATCCGGCATGACTACGGGCAAACCGCCTGGGTGGGAACGGTCAGCCTGGAAGACGGCACGCCCGGTTTGGCGGTGGAGCGGTTCACACGGGAAGGCCCGCTGGCCCTGCTGCCCCTGCCTCCCTTGGGCCCGAGTGCCGCAGCACCCACATCGGGTACCCGCACACGCGCATCGCTGGTGTGGTGCGTGGACGCGGCCCAAGACCCCGTGGCCGGTTTGCAGGACGATCAACGCATGGCCGTGCTCAACGCCCGCCTGCCTTCACAGTCTGGCCGCA
>JAIYCN010000208.1 GCA_027487995.1 Rubrivivax sp.
CGCCTTGGCGATGTCATCGAAGCGGATCTTGGTGAGCGACGTGGCGTGTCCACTGCCGCGCCGCGGATCGGCGTTGACGATCTCCACCAGTTCGCGCACCGTGTGCTTGCCGTCCCCGATCACGAAGGGCGGGTCGCGCCGCGCAGCGGCCACCAGGCGATCACCCACCACCAGCAAGCGGAAGTCGCTTCCCGGGAGGAACTTCTCCACCAACACATCGCCAATGTCGGCGGCGGTGCGGAATGCGGCGTCGAGCTGGTCGCGCGCGGTGATGTTCACCGTGACGCCGCGTCCCTGGCTGCCGTCCTGCGGCTTGACCACCACGGGCAATCCGATGCGCTCGGCAATCGCCCAGGCTTCGTCGGCACTGGCCGCGGGTGCGCCGATGGGCACGGGCACGGCAGCGGACTGCAGCAGATGCTTGGTGAGGTCCTTGTCCTGCGCGATGGCCTCGGCCACGGCACTGGTGTTGTCGACCTCGGCGGCCTGGATGCGGCGCTGCTTGTGGCCCCATCCGAACTGCACCAGGCTGCCGGTGGTCAAGCGCCGGAATGGAATGCCGCGGTTGACGGCAGCCGACACGATGGCGCCAGTGCTCGGACCCAGGCGCAAGTCTTCGTCCAGTTCACGCAGTTCCGTGGCGCAGGCCACACCGTCAAGATTCGCGGCCCCTTCGCCCTCACTCTCCGGGGACCAGGCCGCCTGCAGGATGCTGAGCACCATGTCGAGTGCCCGGCGCCCGACGTCTTCCTCGGTGTACTCCACCACCACCAGGTACAGGCCCTCCTCGGGCGTGGCTTCGGTGTGGCTGAAGGTGACGGGGCAACCGGCAGCGGCCTGCAAAGCCAGCAGGGTGGATTCGAGCGCATGGGCCAAGGTGATGGCCCCGCGGCGGGTGGGCGTGCGCAGAGTGCCCAAGCCGGGGCACAACGCGCGCAGCCGATCTTCGAATCCCACACGGCCTTCCACGGCGCGCTCATCGGGTTCGCAGCGAACCTCGATCTCCAGTGCGGTATGGCGGCTCCACAGGTTGGGCCCGCGCAGGGCACGGGTGCGAATCAGTTCCATGGATGAGGCTCAGTGAATCACGGATTGGTCGGGGCGCAGCTCAGGACGGCGCAGCTCGAAGGTTTCCAGACCCGAGACGATCAGTTCTGGCGAAAGGTCCAGTGCCCAACCGGCGGCCACGGCGGCCAGCGTGGCCGCTGCCGGCACCTCGCGGGTGCTCACGCGCATGTCGCGCTCGATGTCGAGCACGGGAATGACCTGCCCGCCGCGGGCCAGCGTGACGGTCTTGCCCTCCAGATAGACCACACGCCCGCCGGCTGCGGCATGGGCCTGCAGGGCGGGCAGCGCGCCATCTTCGGCGTAGAGGATGACTTCGCCGTCGCACAGCTCGGCCATGGCCAGCACCTGCTCATCCACCGCGTGCAGAACCGCGGCACCGTCTGCGCGCACCACGTCCACCTGGGTGCGCGACACCTTGAAGCGCTGCTCGGGTGTCGCGATGTCGTGCCGAACCGAGCCTGTGAACGGGGAACAGTCGGTGACGATGCCCACGTTGCAGCGGTCGTACACGAGGCCCTCTTCCAGAATGGTGACGGGGCTGCTCTCGAAGACGGCAGCTTCCACATTGCGGTTGACCAGCAGCCGCTGAGACACCTGCCAGCCGATGGAGTCCCCGCGCTCCACGCGGCGGTTGCCCACGAACAGACCGTCTCGACAGGCCACACCCACCACAGGGCCGGACATCTGCAGCATCCAGGCCACGAGGCGCGCGATGACCGAGGTGTCTTGCGTGCCCGTCACGCCGACCACGGGAATACGACCAGATTCGCCCTCAGGGAACAGATGATCGACGATGGCCTTACCCACCTCGCGCGGCTGCCCGCTGGCAGGTTTGAGATGCATCAACAGGCCGGGGCCGGCGTTGACTTCCACGATGGCACCACCCTGGGCCTCCAAAGGCTTGGAGATGTCTTCGCACACCAGGTCCACACCGGCAATGTCCAGGCCCACGATGCGGGCGGCCAAGGCGCAGGCATGCGCCACCTCCGGGTGAACCTCGTCGGTGCAGTCGTTGGTCATGTTGCCTTTGCGGCTGACCAACACGCGGCGACCGGCTTCGGGAACAGACTCGGGTTGCAGGCCCTGCTTCCGCACCGTGATCTGCACCTCGCCTTCCTGGCGAATGAGAATGGGGTTGAGCGGGTGGTTCTCGGTGTCGCCACGGCGTGGGTCGCTGTTGATCTGCAGGTCGATGAGCTGCTCCACCGTGTGCGTGCCGTCGCCCGTGATCCAGGCGGTTTCGCCGCGCGCGGCGGCCGCCACCTTGCCCGCCACCACCAGCACGCGGTGTTCTTCGCCGGGGATGTAACGCTCCACCATCACGCCGCTGCCTTCGGCGTCGGCAACCGTGAAGGCAGCCCTGACTTCGGTCTCGCCGGTGAGGTCCAGCGTCACGCCACGGCCGTGGTTGGCATCCGTGGGCTTGACCACCACCGCACAGCCCATGCGTTGCGCCACGCGCCACGCGTCGTCGGGGTCGTCCACCAGTCGACCTTCGGGAACCGGCACACCGCAACCGGCCAGCAACTCCTTGGTCATGTCCTTGTCGCTGGCGATGCCCTCGGCAATGGCGCTGGTGCGGTCGGTCTCCGCCGTCCAGATACGCTTTTGCCGCGCACCGTAGCCCAACTGCACCAGGTTGCCCTGGTTCAGGCGAATGTGCGGAATCTCACGGTCGGTGGCGCAGGCCACGATGTGCGCGGTGCTCGGGCCCAGGTAGACCTGGTCGATCTTGTCGCGCAGGGCGACCAGGGCCGGCTTGAGTTCATAAGGCTGGCTGTTGAGCGCAGCGCGGATGATGTCGTGTCCCACGGCCAAGGCCTGGCGTGCCACCTTCTCGTCACGGGCGCGGAACACCATGCGGTACACACCCGACGTGGACGTTTCGCGCGTTTGGCCGAAGGCAGTGGGCATGCCGGCCTGGTCCAGCACTTCGATGACCACATGCTCCAGCACGTGACCCATCCACGTGCCGCCTTGCAGGCGCTGGAAAAAGCCGCCCTTCTCACCCACCCCGCAATGATGGTCACCCACACCCGGCACGATGGCCAGAAGGCGTTCGGTGAAGCCGGGCAGCTTGTTGGTGGGGAGCTGCTCGAGCTCACCCAGGTCCAGCCACACCTCCAGCACCGAGCGGTAGGTCCACATGTTGGGCCCGCGCAGGAAGTTCACGCGCAGGATGCGGAGATCCAATGGGGTGGAGCCTGCCGGTTGGCCTTCAGGGCGTTCGTCATTCATGGCCGTTGATTGTCCACCCGAAGCGCCCTCCCCGCGTTGTAGGCCCATGACCAGCGCCACCCCCGCGATGTCGGACAATCCCACCTTCGGCGCCAAGAGCCCTGCGGCGGAACTGCGCCGGTTTTCTGCACCCATGTCTTCTTCCACCCCTGAAACGATCAAGTCGCCGTTGCGCGATCCGAATGGCCTTGCGCTGTCGTCCCTTAACGCGGCTGGGCTGCCGGGGGATGACACAGGTCTTGTCGCTCCGGGCGATATGGCAGCACTGGCCGTGCTGGAACTGGATCTGGATCTGGAAGGGCGCTTCACTTCGAGCGAATTGGTGCTGAGCAATGCCCAGTTGGCATGGCGGGCCGGTTCACAGGCGCCCTGGCAGACCTGGCCCTTGCGCGCCGGCCTTCGGCTTCAGCACAGCGACCGTGGTGGCGTCGGCCTGCTTTCCCTTCACGATGAACAGCAACGACTGGCCCAGTGGCGCTTCACCCTGGAACGCGACGTGGCCGCCGTACGGCTTGTTCAGCAGTTCGAACGGGCCATCCTGGAGCTGCAAGGCCAGGCCCATGCGCACGACAACGAGGATGAGGCCGCACGTTGCCCAAGCTGCAACGCGCCCCTGCCTGACGACAGCGAGGAGTGCGAGGTCTGCCACCGGGAGTTGCTGCAGCCCCCTTCCACGTGGGTGCTGCTGCGGCTGTGGCGGTTTGCCAAGCCCTACCAGGGGCAGTTGGCCTTGGGCATGCTGCTCACGCTGCTGTCCACCGCGGCCCATTTGGTGCCGCCCTACCTGACGATGCCGTTGATGGACGACATCCTGATCCCGTTCCAGAACGGGCAGGCCATCGACCCTCAACTGCTGATGATGTACCTGGGTGGCCTGCTGGCCTCGGCCCTGGTGGCCTGGGGCCTGGGCTGGTGGCGCACCTACCTGTTGGCCTTGGTTTCCGAGCGCATCGGAGCCGACCTGCGCACCAGCACCTTCAGCCACCTGATGACCTTGAGCCTGGAATATTTCGGTGGCAAGCGCACGGGCGACCTGATCGCGCGCATCGGCAGCGAATCCGACCGCATCTGCGTGTTCCTGTCCCTGCACGCGCTGGACTTCCTCAATGACGTGCTGATGCTGGTGATGACGGCGGTGATCCTGGCCTCCATCAACCCCTGGCTGGCGCTGGTGACGCTGCTGCCCCTGCCCTTCATTGCGTGGATGATCCACCAGGTGCGCGACCGGCTGCGCACCGGCTTCGAGAAGATCGACCGCGTCTGGGGCGAGGTCACCAACGTGTTGGCCGACACCATTCCCGGCATCCGCGTGGTGAAGGCCTTTGCCCAGGAGAAGCGCGAATCGGGTCGTTTCAAGACCGCCAATCAGCACAACCTGGAAGTCAACGACCGCATCAACCGCACCTGGAGCCTGTTCACGCCCACGGTGACCCTGCTCACGGAAATCGGTCTCCTCGTGGTGTGGGCCTTCGGCATCTGGCAGGTCAGCCAGGGCGACATCACGGTGGGTGTGCTCACCGCCTTCATCGCCTACATCGGCCGCTTCTACGGGCGGCTGGATTCCATGAGCCGCATCGTGAGCGTCACGCAGAAGGCCGCCGCGGGCGCCAAGCGCATCTTCGACATCCTGGACCACGTGAGCAACGTGCCCGAGCCGGTGAACCCGGTGCCATTGAAGAAGGTGGAAGGGGCCATCAGCCTGCGTGAGGTGGGCTTCCGCTATGGCAGCCGCCGCGTCATCAAGAACATGACGCTGGACATCCAACCCGGCGAGATGATCGGCCTGGTGGGGCACAGCGGGTCAGGCAAGAGCACGCTGGTGAACCTGATCTGCCGGTTCTACGACGTGTCCGACGGCGCCATCCTGGTGGACGGCGTGGACATCCGCCGCTATTCGGTGAGCGACTTCCGCCAGCACATTGGCCTGGTGCTGCAGGAGCCCTTCCTCTTCTTCGGGACGATTGCCGAAAACATCGCCTACGGCAAACCCGATGCCACCCGTGCCGAGATCGTGGCGGCGGCCCGGGCTGCGCATGCGCACGACTTCATACTGCGTCTGCCCCAGGGCTACGATTCGCTGGTGGGCGAACGGGGCCAGGGGCTTTCCGGGGGCGAGCGCCAGCGCATCTCGATTGCCCGGGCCTTGCTGATCAACCCGCGCCTGCTGATCCTGGACGAAGCCACGTCCGCCGTGGACACCGAGACGGAAAAGGAAATCCAGAAGGCACTGGACAACCTGGTGCAGGGCCGCACCACGATTGCCATTGCGCACCGCCTGAGCACCCTGCGCAAGGCCGACCGTCTGGTGGTGATGGACCGCGGCGAGGTGGTGGAAGTGGGCCCGCACGACGAACTCATGGCGCGCGAAGGTGCCTACTGGCGGCTTTACCAGGCGCAGGCGCGCAACGTGGACACGGAAGAGGCGCCACCCGAGCCGGCGGCCAACCCCTTGGTGAGGCAGGCATGAACGCCACCGTGAGCATGGGCAGCACGGGCGATGCCCTGAGCCTGCAGGGCA
>JAIYCN010000355.1 GCA_027487995.1 Rubrivivax sp.
CGGCACCGGCTCTCCAAGCAGCTGGCCTGAGGCCGGCGGAGGCGACGATGAACTTCCGCCTCGGCATCGACGGGGGCGCCACCAAGACGGAGGGCATTCTGGTGGATGCCACGGGGGCCGTCGCCGCGCGCGAGCTCGCCGGCGGATGCAATCCTAATGTTGCTGGACCCGACGGGGCGCGGGCGGTGGTCGCGGGGGTGATCGCCGCGCTCCGGGCGCACGCCGCGGCCCGTTCGCCCGCGGCCACGATCACGCACCTGCACCTTTACGCGGCCGGCAACCGGTCCTATTGGCGGGAGACGATGGCCGGGCTCGGCGGCGGCGCCCAGGTGTTCACGGCCGACGACTCGCATCCGGTGCTGGAACTGGCCACGGACGGCGCCCCCGGCCTGGTCCTGCACGGCGGCACGGGCTCGTTCGTCGCCGCCCGCGCGCCCGATGGCTCCATCCACTATGCCGGCGGGATCGGCTGGCGCTTCGGGGACCCGGGCAGCGGCTATGACCTGGGTCGGCGCGCCATCGGCCGGGGTTTGCTCGAATTACAGGGCTGGCAACCCGCCTCCGCGGTGGGCGCCGCGGTGCGGGACCACACCGGCCTCGGCGCGACGGGTGACGCCGGGGCGGTCACCCGTTGGTACTACCAGCACGCCGAGCCGAATCGGCAGGTCGCCGCGCTCGCCCCCGCCTTGCTCGCCCTCGCTGGCGCGGGCGAACCGGTCGCCGCCGGGCTGGTCGCGGCTTCGGCCGGAGACTTGCTCGACATCGCCCTCGGGGTGGCGGCCCGGCTGTTTCCCGGCCCACCCCCGGCCGGCCTGCGCGTGGGCCTGAGCGGCCCGATCCTCCATCACCCCGCGGTCCACGCCGCCCTGCGCGCCCGCGCCCCATTCCAGCTCCACCCCGTCGAGGGATCGCCCATCGAGGGCGTAAGGCGCCTGCTACTCCGCGCCGCTTGAGCAATCTTTACCTTCCTTGATGCCTCCGCCTCGCCTGCTGCTGGTTCTGATTCTCCTTGCGGTCGCCTCTCCGGCCCCCGCCGCCGCCCCCGCACCGAAGGTCCCGGGCCAGTCGTACTTCGGAACCGCCCGCCACGTGGAGTACCTCGCCGGGGACCTGCCGCTCGTGATCACGGTCCCGCACGGCGGCCGCGCCCAACCGGCCGACCTGCCGCCGCGCCAGAAAGGCGTAACGGTGATGGACGCCAACACGCAGGAGCTCGCGCGCGACCTCGTAGCGGAGCTGGAGCGGCTCTCCGGCGGACGGGTCCACGTCATCTTCAGCCACCTGCATCGCTCCCGGCTGGATCCGAACCGCGAGATCGTCGAGGCCGCCAACGGTCACCCGGGGGCGGAGCAGGTGTGGCGGGAGTTCCACGCGGCGATCGAGGGCGCCCTCGCGGCGGCGGTGGCGCGGCACGGCTTCGCCTTCCTGGTCGATCTCCACGGCCACGCCCACCCGGTCGCGCGACTGGAACTCGGCTACGCCCTCGCCGGACCGCAACTCAACCGGAGTGACGCCGCATTCGACGCCTCGGGCGTGATCGGTCTGTCCACGCTCGCGGACCTGCACGCCCGCCGCGGCGGCAGCGCCGCCGACCTGATCCGGGGGCCCCGCAGCCTGGGGAGCCTCCTCGCCGCGGGTGGCCTGCCCGCCACGCCGAGCGGCCCCGACCCGCAACCGGGCGACCAGCCGTTCTTCGCGGGCGGCTACATCGTCCAGCGTCACGCCGCCGCCGCGGAGACGCGGAAGGTCGACGGCCTGCAGATCGAATGCCCCCGCCCCGGCGTGCGCGACACCCCGGAGAACCGCGCGCGCTTCGGCCGGATCACCGCGCCGGTGCTCCTGGAATTCCTCCGGGAGCACTACGGCTTCGCCCCGGCCCGGTGACACCGCGGACGTTCCACGCCGAGGCGGACTGGCGGGCGCGGGCGGCGGCGCACGAGTCGCGGGTGCGCGCGTGGACGGATCCTCACCAGGCGCGGGCGGCGCGGGGCGAACGCCATCCGGTCCACGACTTCCTGTTCACCTATTACGCGCACCGCCCGGCGTGGCTGCGCCGCTGGCATCCGGGTCCGGACATCGGGCTCCTGGGTCCCTCGGCCCGGGAATTTCTGCGGCACCAAGGTTACCGGGAAATCGCGGGGCCAGGAGGGGCGACCGCCGTGGCCGTGGATCCCGCCGCGCTCCCTCCGGAGCGGCGCGCGTTCGTGGCCTGGTTGGAGACGCTCCTGCGCGGGATGCAGGCACGGCCGGCGTTCTTCGGCTGCCACGGGCTCCACGAATGGGCGATGGTCTACCGGCAGGATTCCGCCGAGGTGCGCCACCAAGCGTGGCCGCTGCGACTGCCGGCCCCGGAGATCGCCCGGCTGGTGGAGGCGAACGGCGTGACCTGCTCGCACTTCGACGCCTTCCGGTTCTTCACCCCACCCGCCCGCCCGCTGAACCGCCTGCAACCGACGCGGGAAAGCACCCCCGCCCTCGAGCAGCGCGGCTGCCTCCACGCCAATATGGATCTCTACAAGTGGAGCTTCAAACTGTCGCCCTTCACGCCGGCGGAGCTCACCGCGGACTGCTTCGCCCTGGCGCGCGAGATCCGCGAGGTGGACATGCGCGCCAGCCCGTATGATTTCCGCGCGCTGGGTTATGCGCCCATCACGATCGAGACCGCGGCCGGGCGGGCGGAGTACGAGGCGCACCAGCGGACGTTCTGCGCCCAGGGGGAACCACTCCGCGCGCTCCTGCTCGCGGTCTGCACCCAGCTGCTCGAAAGCGTCAGCGCCCCCGGCCAAAGCGCCGGAAACCCCGCTGCGGCCTGAGCGTGCCCGCGGGACTGCCCTGCGCGCGCGCCGGCACCGTCGCGGCGGGCCGTGCCACCAGCGGACGATATTCGAAGCCCTCCAGCCGCTGCTCGGGGATCTTCTGGCCGATGAACCGCTCGATCGCCCGCACGTCGCCGGCGTTCTCGGGGGTCACCAGCGTGAAGGCATCGCCCACCGCCTGCGCCCGACCGGTCCGGCCGATGCGGTGCACGTAGTCCTCGGGGTTGGCCGGCACATCGTAATTGATCACGTGGGTCACGCCCGCGACATCGATGCCGCGCGCGGCGATGTCGGTCGCGACCATGATCTCGTACTTGCCGCTCTTAAAGCCGGCGAGCGCCTCGAGGCGCTGGTTCTGCGAGCGGTTCGCGTGCAGCACGGCCACGCGGTGATTCGCCGTCTTCAGCTTCCGGGCGATCTTGTCCGCTCCGTGCTTGGTGCGGGAAAACACCAGCACGCTGTCGAAATCCACTTTCGCGAGCAGCGCGAGCAGCAGGTCGAACTTCTGGTCGTGCACCACCGGGTAAACGGCGTGCGTGATGGTGCGGTTGACCGAGCGATTGGCGCCCACCTCGACCCGCGCCGGATCGCGCAGGGCAAAGGAGGCCACCGCCTGGATCTCCGGCGGGACGGTCGCCGAGAAGAAGAGCGTCTGCCGGTTCTTCGGGCAGCGGCCGATGATGTCCTTCACCACCGGGAGGAAGCCCATGTCCAGCATCCGGTCGACCTCGTCCAGCACCAGCACCGAGATGTCCCGCAGGGTGAGGGTGCCGTCCTTGAGGTAATCCATCAGCCGACCGGGGGTGGCGACGATGATGTCCACGCCGTCGCGCAGCGCCGCCCGCTGGTTGCCGTAGCCCACGCCGCCAAACACCGCCACCGCGCGGAGGTCCGAGAACCGGGCGAAGTCGCGGAACGCCGTCTCCACCTGGGCCGCGAGTTCACGCGTCGGCTCGAGCACGAGCACCCGCGGCCGGCCGCCGCGCACGTGGGCGCTCAGGCGGGTCAAAATCGGCAGCGCGAAGGCCGCCGTCTTGCCGGTGCCGGTCTGGGCGGACCCGATGAGGTCACCTCCGGCGAGGATGAGCGGGATGGCGCGCAACTGGATCGGCGTGGGCTCGGCGTAGCCGGCGGCCTCGACGCCGCGCAGGACGGCCGGGGAAAGGTTCAGGGAGGCGAAGGACATCTCGGGAAAGGAAAGGGGGAAAAGAAAAGGGACGGGGCCCCGGAGGACCACGTCCCTCGAAATCCGGATTGATGGACCGGCTTAGTAACGGCGCTCGCCGCGGTCGCGACCGCCGAAGCCGCCGCCACCACCGCCGCCGCCGAAACCACGGCCGCCGCCGCCGCCACCGCCGAAACCACGGCCACCGCCGCCGCCGCCGAAGCCGCCACCCGGACGCTCTTCCTTCGGGCGGGCCTCATTGACGGTCAGCTGACGGCCACCGAGGTCGGTGCCGTTCATCTTCTCGGCCGCGGACTTGGCCTCTTCGGCCGTGCCCATGGTGACGAAGGCGAAGCCGCGGGGGCGGCCGGTCATCTTGTCCATGGCGACGTAAACGTCGGTCACGGAACCGAACTGGCCGAAGGCCGAGCGGAGCTCGTCTTCGGTCGTCTTGAAGGAAAGATTCCCGACGTACAGTTTGGAGTTACTCATTGTGATGTCTCGTAGATCGACCGTCCGCTGCCAGTCCGTTCCCACCAGTGGGTTTCGAAATCATCACTTAAGCCAAACGCTCAGCCAACGACTCACCAGAAACTGTCATCTAAACGTGTACTCTCTAACGAAGGACTGGGGACCTTGGGTACGCCTGACCAATAAGCAAGGGAATTCGCGGGGGCGGGCCGGGGGACCCCGGCGGCGGGCTCAGGCGCCGACCGCCTTCTTGACCGCCTTGAGCTGCGCGAACTCGGGCCGGTTCTTGTAGTAGTCGTCGAGCGGGTAGCAGCCGCTGATGATGCCGTTGCGCGGCGCGGTGGTGCACTCGCTGAACGTCCGGCAGATGAGCCGCGGGGTGAGCGCCCCCCGGGTGGTCGCATCCGCGAGCATCTCCGGGTAACTCAGCACCGCGCGGCCCAGACCCACGAGGTCGGTCCAGCCCGCGCCCACGACGTGCTGCGCCACGTGCGGCAGGTATTCCTGGAGGTAGCTGTAGGCCGTGCCCAGCACGAGGGGCGGCGTGGCGCCGGGCGTCGCCGCGGCGAACCGGACCGCGTGGGCCTTGATCGCGCGGACCACGTTGATCTGCCGCGCCACGTCGATCAGCGGATCGTGGGCCGGCTGGTAACCGTCGCTCGGCGGGTAGGCGGCCGGGCGCTGGATGTGGGGGTTGTAGTAAGGTGAGCCGGCGCTGAGGTTGAGGATCTTGACCCCGAGGCGGGTCAGCAGCTCGACGAACTGGAAGGTCTCGGTCAGGTCGGGCTCGACCGGATGATCCGCGCGGACGCCGAACCCGTAGCGGTAAGGCAGGCAGTGGGAAAAATCCTCCGGGATGCCGGGGCCCAGCTTGCCGGGCTCGGCCCGCGTGGGGTCCGGCTTGAAGGGCACGAAGTCGAAGGCGCTCAGGCGCACGCCGATGTCGATCGGGTTTCCGTCCGCGCGGATGCCGGCGATGATGTCGCGCAGGATGCGGGTGCGGTTCTCGAAGCTGCCGCCGAACTTGCCCGGCCGGGTGTGCGCCCCGAGGAATTCATGCAACAGGTAGCCGTGGCAGTGCTTGAGATCGACGAAGTCCGCCCCCGCCTCGCGGGCGAAGCGGGCGGCGCGCACGTAGCAGCCGATCAGCTCCTCGATCTCCCCGTCGGTGAACACCTGGCTGTCGCTGGTGACGTTAAACTTCCGGTCGAGGATCGGGTGGCGGTAGGCCACGCGGGGCTCCATCCGCTTCTTGTCGGTCGGCTTACAGAAGCGCCCCGAATGCGTGAGCTGGAACCCGACCACCAGGTCGTCGGCCGTGCCGTACTTTTCCCGGTGCGCCTGCACGAGGAGTTCCCGGATTTCCGCGAGGTCGCGGCGGGTGTCCTCGAGGATCATCAGCTGGTTCGGGTTGGCGCGGCCGTCTGGGCGCACCGCCATCGCCTCGCCGCCGAAGATCAGCTTCGCCCCGCTCTGGCCGAAGCGCTGCCAGCGCCGCCGCACCTCGGCCGTCGCGTGCCCCGTGGTCGTCGCGTCCCAGCCCTCCATCGGATGGATCGCCCAGCGGTTGCCGATGCGTTTGCCATTCACCAGGGGCCCGTCCACCGGGCGCGCCAGCGGGGAGGCCGCGCCGGTCTGCAGCGCGTCGTCGCACGGCAGGTCCAAGCCGAGGCCGGCCACGTGGGCGCGGAAATCGGCGACCGTCTTGAGCGAGGCGAGGCGGGTCAGCTTGAAGGGCGCGGCGGGAGCACTCATGGGCAGGACAGGGAGGCGGGTCGTGTTACCGGCTGATGGACAGGAGGAAAGGCTGGAAAATATATCCTATATTCTTGCCTGAAAGGTCAAATGCTTTTGGCCTCGCGGCGATGAGTGCCGGCCTGCCCTCGATCCCGGAGCGTCCGCTGACGAAGACGGAGCAGGTGCACGGCTGGCTGCGGGAGGCGATCGCCCGCCACGACTTCCAGGCCCGCGGCTGCGAGGTGAGCGCCGAGGAGATCTTCGTCTCCGACGGCTCCAAGTGCGACAGCAG
>JAIYCN010000060.1 GCA_027487995.1 Rubrivivax sp.
CGCAGCGTCAGGGCCAGGGCGGCCACCATCGCCACCAACAGCAGCACGGCGGCCAGTTGCAGCGGATACAGATAGTGGGTGTAGAGCTCAATACCCAAGAGACGGGTGTTGCCGTACTCGGCCAGCCGGGGGTCTACCGGTGCGGCTTGCGACACGCGGAAGCCGCTCATCAGCACCAGGGCCATCTCCACCGCAATGACCGCACCGATCAGCCCCGCCAAGGGCAGGTGCTGCCAGAAGTTCTGGCGGAACTGGTCGGTGTTGATGTCCAGCATCATCACCACAAAGAGGAAGAGCACCATCACCGCGCCCACGTACACGAGCACCAGGGTGATGGCCAGGAACTCGGCCTGCAGCAACATCCACACGCAGGAGGCGCTGAAGAAGGCGAGCACCAGAAACAGCGCCGCATGCACGGTGCTGCGGGCGGTGATGACGCGGAAGGCTGCAATGAGCAGCACCGCGGAAAACACATAGAACAGGGCGGCTTGGTTGTCCATGATCATTGCCGCAAAGTGCCCGCTTCAGCGGTACTTCGCATCAGCCTCCTTGTTCGCGGCGATTTCCTTCTCGTAGCGGTCCCCCACGGCCAGGAGCATGTCCTTGGTGAAGTAGAGGTCGCCACGCTTCTCGCCGTGGTATTCGAAGATGTGGGTTTCGACGATCGAGTCCACCGGGCAGCTCTCCTCGCAGAAGCCACAGAAGATGCACTTGGTCAGGTCGATGTCGTAGCGCTTGGTGCGACGCGAACCATCGTCACGCACATCACTTTCAATCGTGATGGCCATGGCCGGACAAACCGCTTCGCACAGCTTGCAGGCGATGCAACGTTCCTCACCATTCTCATAGCGGCGCAGCGCGTGCAGGCCGCGAAAGCGCGGCGACAGCGGCGTCTTCTCCTCGGGGAACTGCACGGTGACCTTGCGCTTGAAGAAATGGCGCCCGGTAACCTTCAGCCCCTTGAGGAGCTCCAGCAGCATGAAGCTCTGAACGAAATCCTTGACGGCAGACATGTGCGTGTCTCTCACTTCCAGATGTTCAGCGGCGTCTGCATCCACAGGCCGACGACGATGAGCCACACCAGCGTGACGGGGATGAAGATCTTCCAGCCCAGACGCATGATCTGGTCATAGCGGTAGCGGGGGAAGGTGGCGCGCACCCACAGGAACATCGTGACGACCACGAAGACCTTGATGGCCAGCCAGATCCACCCGGGAATCCAGTTGAACAGCGCGCTGTCGATGGGGGGCAGCCAGCCGCCCAGGAACAGGATCACGCACAACGTGGACACGAGGATCATGTTGGCGTACTCGGCCAGGAAGAACATGGCAAAGCTCATGCCCGAGTACTCGATCATGTGGCCGGCGACGATCTCCGATTCGCCTTCCACCACGTCGAAGGGGTGGCGGTTGGTTTCGGCCAGGCCCGAGATGAAGTAGACGATGAAGACCGGCAGCAGCGGCAGCCAGTTCCAGGACAGGAAGTTCAGGCCCATCTCGGCGAAACGCCCCTCGCCCTGTCCCATCACGATCCCGGTCATGTTCATCGTGCCGGACACCATCAGCACGATCACCAGGGCGAAGCCCATGGCGATCTCGTAGCTCACCATCTGCGCCGAAGCGCGCAGCGCACCCAGGAAGGCGTACTTCGAGTTGGAGGCCCAACCGGCGATGATCACGCCGTACACCTCCAGCGAGGTGATGGCCATCAGGTACAGCAGGCCCGCGTTCACGTTGGCCAGCGCCACATCGGGGCCGAAGGGCACCACGGCCCAGGCCGCCAGGGCCGGCATGATGGTCATCACCGGACCGAGGAAGAACAGACCCTTGTTGGCCGCCGTGGGCCGGATGATTTCCTTGAAGACGAGCTTGACCGCGTCGGCGATCGGCGTGAGCAGACCCCAGGGGCCGACCCGGTTCGGGCCGGGGCGCACCTGCGTCCAGCCGATGGCCTTGCGCTCCCACAAGGTGAGGTAGGCCACGCAACCCATCAGCGGCAGCACCACCGCGATGATCTTGATGAGGCTCCACAGCACCAGCCACAGCGTGGGGCCGAGCGTGCTGTTGCCGAAGTGGTGAAGGTTCTCCAGCATGGTCAGACCCCGCTCGCTTTCTCGACCGTGAGCACACCGAACATCGCGCCCAGGGCGGCGGTTTCCGGGTGGCCCGCGGGTACCCCAACCGTGCCACTGGCCAACGCATCATCACGGCGGGCGCCCAACACCATCGATGCCCCGCCCTGCGTCACGCGCACGCGGTCACCCGCGTTCAGACCCAGACTGGCCCACAGGTCAACCGGCAGCGCGGCCACCGGCGACTTGGCGTCGTTCGTGGCCTGCAGGCTGGGCGCGCGGCGCACCAGCGCATCCGTGCTGTAGATGGGCACGGGGCTCAGCCGTTGCAGGCCTGCGGCGGACGCTGCTGTCATCGTCGGCAGCCCGGAGGCTGCGTTGGAAAGGCGAGAAGCCAGCGTGGAGAGGTCACCCAGCGCCTGCGCCCGCACTTCCTCGACCGTCTCCTGCTCGAAACCCTCAAGGCCCAGCAGGTTGCCCAGCACGCGCAACACCTTCCAGCCCGGGCGTGTCTGGCCGCGGGCCTTGACCACGCCCTGGAAGGCCTGCAAGCGGGCCTCGGCGTTGATGAAGGCGCCGGCGGTTTCGGTGAACGGCGAGATGGGCAGCAGCACATCGGCGTTCTCGACGCGCGCATCGCGGAACGAGGTAAAGGCCACCACCAGGCCGGAGCCCGCAAGCGCGGCCTTGGCCGCAGCACCATCGGCCGCATCCAACTCAGGCTCCACGTTGAAGAGCAGCAGCGCCTTCATGGGCTGGCTGAGCATCTGCCCCGCGTTCAGGCCACCAGCCTGCGGTTGGGCGCCCACCAGTTGCGCGCCCACGCTGTTGGCCGCCGCACCCAGGAAGCCCACGCGGGCCCCGGTGTGCTGGCCAATGAAGTTTGCCAGTTGCAGAAGGGCCGATGCTCGCGGATGCTGCTCGGCCGAAAGACCCAGCAGCACGGCCGCGCGCTGGCCGCTCAGCAGGGACTGCGCCACTGCCGTGGCCTCGGGGCTGGCCTCAATGCCGGCCACCGGCGCCGCCACGCCCTTGGCTTGTGCCACCGCAGTGGCCACGGCCGCCAGGGCGTTGACCCACTGGGCAGGCGCCGTAGTGACGGCCTGGCGGATGGGCATCAGCCAATCGTCGCCGGCCGCGCCCAGACGGTTGATGTGCGCGCCCCGGCGCGCGGCCTGGCGCAGGCGCTGTGCGAAGAGGGGGTGGTCCTTGCGCAGGAAACTGCCCACCACCAACACACGGTCCAGCGTGGACAGGTCGGCAATCGGCATGCCCAGCCAGCGCACGCCGCCGGCCTGCAAGGTGAAGTCGCTCTGGCGCAGGCGGTGGTCGATGCTGTCGCTGCCCAAGCCACGAACCAGCTTGGCCAGCAGGTGCAGTTCTTCCACCGTGGAATGGGCCGAACCCAGTGCGCCGATTGAAGACGCACCGAACTCCGCCTTGATCCGCTTCAAACCATCGGCCACATAGTCCAGGGCCTGCTGCCAGCTCACCGTCTGCCACTGGCCGCCCTGCTTGATCATGGGCTCGGTCAGGCGAGCGTCGCTGTTCAGCGCCTCATAGGAGAAGCGGTCGCGGTCGGCGATCCAGCACTCGTTGACGGCCTCGTTTTCCAGAGGCACCACGCGCATGACCTTGTCGGCCTTGACCTGCACGATGAGGTTGGCACCGGTGCTGTCGTGCGGGCTCACGCTCTTGCGGCGAGAGAGCTCCCAGGTGCGGGCGCTGTAGCGGAAAGGCTTGCTGGTGACCGCGCCCACCGGGCAGATGTCGATCATGTTGCCCGAGAGTTCGGAATCGACGGTGTTGCCCACGAAGGTGGTGATCTCGGAATGCTCACCGCGGTGCAGCATGCCCAGCTCCATCACACCGGCCACTTCTTGGCCGAAGCGCACGCAGCGGGTGCAGTGGATGCAGCGGCTCATCTCCTCCATGGAGATCAGCGGGCCCACGTTCTTGTGGAACACCACGCGCTTTTCCTCGGCGTAGCGTGAGGCACTGCCGCCGTAGCCCACGGCCAGGTCCTGCAGCTGGCATTCGCCGCCCTGGTCGCAGATGGGGCAGTCCAGCGGGTGGTTGATGAGCAGGAACTCCATCACGCTCTGCTGGGCCTTCTTGGCCTTCTCGCTTTGCGTGCGCACCACCATGCCCGGGGTGACGGGCGTGGCGCAGGCCGGCATCGGCTTGGGCGCCTTCTCCACTTCCACCAGGCACATGCGGCAGTTGGCCGCGATGCTGAGCTTCTTGTGATAGCAGAAGTGCGGCACGTACACGCCCGCAGCGTCAGCCGCGTGCATGACCATGCTGCCGGGCGCGACGGATACCTTGCGGCCGTCGAGCTCGATTTCCACTTGATTGTTGGCGGCGTCAGACATAGGCCGGTACCATGCAGGTCTTGTATTCGATGTGATGAACGAATTCATCACGGAAGTGCTTGAGCATGGCCCGCACCGGCATCGCCGCCGCGTCACCCAGCGCGCAGATGGTGCGGCCCTGGATGTTGTCGGCCACCGAGTTCAGCAGGTCCAGGTCTTCCATTCGGCCCTGGCCCTTCTCGATGCGGTCCACCATGCGCCACAGCCAGCCCGTGCCTTCGCGGCAGGGCGTGCACTGGCCGCAGCTCTCATGCTGGTAGAAGTAGGACAAGCGCAGCAGGCTCTTGACCATGCAGCGGGTGTCGTTCATCACGATCACCGCGCCCGAGCCCAACATGGAGCCGGCCTTTGCGATGGCGTCGTAGTCCATCGTGATGTCCATCATGATGTTGGCCGGCAGCACCGGGGCGGACGAGCCACCCGGAATCACCGCCTTGAGCGAGCCACCCTTCACACCACCGGCCAACTCCAACAGCTTGGAGAACGGGGTGCCCATGGGAATCTCGAAGTTGCCCGGCGCGTTCACATCCCCCACCACCGAGAAGATCTTGGTGCCGCCGTTGTTGGGCTTGCCCACGTCCAGGTAAGCCTGCCCGCCGTTGCGAATGATCCAGGGCACCGCGGCAAAGGTTTCGGTGTTGTTGATGGTCGTGGGCTTGCCGTACAGGCCGAAGCTGGCCGGGAACGGCGGCTTGAAGCGCGGCTGGCCCTTTTTGCCTTCCAGCGATTCCAGCAGCGCGGTTTCCTCGCCGCAAATGTACGC
>JAIYCN010000110.1 GCA_027487995.1 Rubrivivax sp.
GAAGAACATGCTTTCCCTGCTGGCTTTGGCCGGCATCGTGTCGGTGGCCAGCCCCGTGGCGGCGCAGGAACTCAAGGGCGACGTCAAGGCCGCCGAAGGCAAGGTGGCCATGTGCATCGGCTGCCACGGCATCCCCGGCTACCAAGCCAGCTTCCCTGAAATCCACAAGGTGCCCATGATTTCGGGCCAAAGCGCCAAATACTTGGCCAATGCCCTGGTGGCCTACCAGAAGGGCGAGCGCAAGCACCCCACGATGCGTGGCATTGCCGGTTCGCTCACCGAGCAGGACATTGCCGATCTGTCGGCCTACTACGCACAACACGGCCAGGACAAGGCCACGCCGGTGCCCGAACAACCGGCCAAGGCCCCGTCGGCTGAAGTGGCGGCGCTGCTGCAAAAAGGCGCCTGCATCTCCTGCCACGGCGCGAACTTCAACAAGGCCATTGACCCCAGCTACCCCAAGTTGGCTGGCCAGCACTCCGACTTCCTGTACGTGGCCCTGAAGGCCTACAAGACCGAAGGCCAGGCCACGCTGGGCCGCGCCAACGCCATCATGGGTGCTCAGGTCAAGCAGTTCAGCAACGCGGAACTCAAGGCCATGGCGAACTACATCGGTTCGCTGCCGGGTGACCTGAAGACGGTGCCGCAGAGCAAGACGCGCTGAGTTGACGCTTCACCACATGATTCAAGGCCGCCGAGTGCGGCCTTTTTCTATTTCGGGGTCCGCCATCGCCTGAGCAACAGCGCATTGCTGATGACGCTCACGCTGGATGCGGCCATGGCGGCGCCGGCCACCACCGGGCTGAGGAAGCCGAGTGCGGCCAGCGGGATGCCGACCACGTTGTAGGCGAAGGCCCAGAAGAGGTTCTGGTGGATCTTGCGCGAAACGGCCTTGGACAGGCTGATGCCCTGGGGGATCAAGCGAAGGTCAGCACGCAGCAGCGTGAGGCCGGCGGTTTCCATGGCCACGTCGGTGCCGGGCATGGCCAGGCCCACATCGGCTGCAGCCAGGGCTGGTGCGTCGTTGATGCCATCGCCCACCATGGCCACGCGTTCTTGCGGGTGCAATGAAGCGCGAAGGGCCTGCACGGCGCGCGCCTTGTCCTGCGGCAGAACCGGCGCCTGAACCTCGGTGATGCCCACCTGCGCGGCGATGTGCCGGGCAGCGGCCTCGTTGTCGCCGCTGATCATCACGCAGCGCACGCCTTGGGCCTGAAGTGCGGCCACAGCCTGCGCAGCTTCGGTGCGAAGGGTGTCGCCAAAGCTCAGCACGGCCAGGGCACGGTTGGGGGCCGCCAGGATGCTCACGGTTTGCCCCTGCGAGTGAGCGGTGTCGATGGCTGTTTGCAGTTCGGACAATTCAATGCCGAGCTCAGCCATCCACCGGGCACTGCCCAAGAACAAGGGTTGTGCAGATGCGTCACCTGTCGGCAGACCGCGAATGCCGCGCCCCGCGACGACTTCAACTTCGCTGCAGGGGGTGGGCTTCAGGGCTTGGGCCGCGGCGGCCTCACGCACTGCGCGTGCCAAGGGGTGTTCACTGCCTTGCTGAAGACCTGCAGCGAGGGAAAGAGCGGTTTGGCTTCTCAGTGTGGGCGGCTCACCGGGTTGGGCATTGCCGTCGCTCGCCACCACCAATGCCTGCAGCCGCGGCGTGCCTTGGGTGAGCGTGCCCGTCTTGTCCAAGGCCAGCACCTTCACGTCCCGCAGCAATTCCAAGGCTTGCGCGTCGCGCACCAACAGGCCCATGCGTGCGGCCATGCCGGTGCCCACCATCAGGGTGGCGGGTGTGGCCAAGCCCAGCGCACAGGGGCAGGCGATCACCAACACCGACACGGCCTGCACGATGGCGTGTTCCCATCCGCATTGAGATGCGCCGAAGCCCCAGCCCAACAGTGTGAGCAGGGCCACGCCGATGACCGCGGGCACGAACACGGCGCTCACCCGATCCACGGTCTGTTGGATGGGGGCCTTGCGGGCCTGTGCCTGTTCCACCAGCCGCACGATGCGCGACAGCGCCGTCTCGGCACCAACCGCCGTGGTGCGCACCAGCAGCAGGCCTTCTGCATTGAGCGTGCCGCCCACCACCGGCTGGCCGGTTTCGCGCGGCACCGGCAGGCTTTCCCCGGTCACCGCCGATTCGTCCACATGGCTGCGGCCTTCGGTGATGAGGCCGTCCACCGGCACCCGTTGGCCGGGGCGCACCATCACCACGTCGCCCACGCGAATGAGGTGGAGCGGCCGGTCCTGCGGTTGACCGTCCACCATGACCAGCGCGGTTTCGGGGCGAAGGGCTCGGAGGGCATCGAGCGCGGCCAGCGTCTTGCGCTTGGCGCGGGCCTCCAGCCACTTGCCCACCATCACCAGGGTGATGACGACGGCGGAAGCTTCGAAGTAGAGGTGGGGCGCTGCAGGTGGTGGATGCGTGCCGCCGGGGTGCGCTGCGGCGGCGTTGCCGTTCATCAATAAGGCCCAGGGCTGCCACAGCCACACGCTCAAGCCATAGGCCGCGCTGGTGCCCAGGGCCACCAGCAGGTCCATGTTGCCGCTGCCGTCCTTCAATGCGGCCCAACCCGCGCGGTAGAAGCGCCAGCCAAGCACGAACTGCACCGGTGTGGCCAGCAGCCACTGCCAAAACGGCTGCGGCATGGCGTGAACGCCCAGGGGCTGCAGCAGCATGGGGGCCACCAGCGGCAGACTCAGCAGCACCGCCAAGGCCACGGGCCATCCGTGGTCTTCGGCCGCATGGGGAGGGGCTGCGTCCTCATGGATTTGCGCGTGGTAGCCGGCCTTTTCGATGGCCGCGATCAGGGCCGTGGGGTCGACCTTCACGGCGGCCGCTGTGCTGACCACCGCCTGGTTGGTGGCCAGGTTCACGCTGCAGGCTTCCA